>CABUKD010000032.1 GCA_902492105.1 uncultured Clostridium sp. | reverse complement strand
AGAAAAAATATGTTTAAGAATAGAAATATCAATTGAATTTTGATCATATTTATTAAATAAAATATTAAAATTATTTTGTGGAATATTCCATTCATTAATATAAATATTTAATAAATTTTTAGCTTTTTTTATTTCTAATAAATTTGCTTCTGTAATAAAAATATTATAATTACTATTTTTCATTATTTCTTTTGTATAATCGAAAAAACATTCAGATGAAGTATCAATAATAATTAAATTATATTTTTCTTTTAATTTTAATAAAATATTTTTTATTTTTACACTACTAATTTTATATTTTGAATCAAATAATAAATTAATTCCTGAAATTAAATCTATTTTTGAATTTATTTTAATAATTAATTCTTCTACTTTTATTTCATTTAATAAATTATTATTTTTTATTCGATTTTTTATTTTTTCTGGATATTTTTTTATTCCTAAAATAGTATGTAAACTATTATTTAAAATATCAAAATCAATAATTAATATTTTATTTTCTTCTTGCATAAAAGATTTTGCTAAATTAATAGAAAAAATACTTTTACCTACTCCACTAATTCCTGAAACACAAACAATTTCTTTTCTTTGATTTTTTAAATTATTATTAAATATTTTATTTGAATTATTTTTAAATATTTCATTTTTATTATTTGTTTTATTAATTTTATTATTATTTTTTGTATTATTTTTAAAAAATAAATTTATTTTATTTTCTTTTTTATTTTTTTCTAATAATAATCTTTTTAATTCATCAATTTCTTTTTTTATTTCTTGATTAGAATTTTTAGAATTATTTTGAATTAATTCAATGATTTCTTTTATTTCAATTTGATTATGATAAAAAATTTTAAAAATTCCCTTTGCATATAAATAATTTTCTAATTCTTCATTCTTTTTTTCTAAAAATAAAATAATTTTAATATTTGGATTATTTAATTTTATTTTTTCAATTAATTTTTTTATATCCATATTTCCTGGTAATAATTCATTTAATATTAAAAAATCAATATTATTGTCTTTCTCTAAAAGTTCTAATATTCCTTCCTGATATTGTATATCTTCTGTTACAATTTCAAATATATTTTCTTTTTTTAATTTTTGATTTAAATTTTCATTTCCCATTGCTGTAATTATTTTTTTCATTTTTTGATTCCTCCTTGTATTATTTCTTTTTCAAAATCTGCTGCTTCAATTTTTGTTAAAATATGCTCATTTCCTATAAACATTAAACATTCTCCTCTTTTTAGTGATTTAATTTCTATTTTTTCTTTTTCTGATAAATTTGTATATTTTTCTAATACTTTTATATTTTCTTCTTCTAGTGCAAAAAATGTTTTTATTTCTGAATTATTTAAAATACTTTTTCCATAAGTTCCTTCCTCTAAACTAAATAAGTCTGATATATCTTGTGTAATAGCTACACTACTTCCTCCATATTTTCGAATGGTTTTAAAAATTTTATAAATAAAACTTGCTACTTCTTTGTTAGAGGTAACTCCAATTAATCTCCAAATTTCATCTAAATAAATGGCCTTTCTTTGGTTTCTATCTTTTTTAATTTTGTCCCAAAATAAATCGGTAAATAAGTACATACCATATTTTAAATTATCTTCTCCTAATTCATAAATATCTGCTACAATTAATAAATTGTCTAATTGAATATTGGTGTAATGATTAAAAAATTTTAAAGACCCTTTTACAAATGGAATTAATTTTATTTGAAATTTTTTTGTATTTTCTGTTTTACCCAACAATTCATAAAAATCTTCTAATATTGGCATATCATATGTATCTTTAAATATTGGTTTTATAGATATTTTCTTTTCATCTTTTTTATATAGTGTTTCATCTTCAAAAGTAATTCCTTTTAAAGCATATAATTCAATAATTTTTTCTTCTAAAATAGCTTTTTCTTCTTCATCTAAATTTCCAAAAATTAAATTAAAAAATCCAATTAATTTTCCTATTTTATTGGCTAAATATCCATTTTCGTTATCTTCAATACTTTCTTGCCTAATATCAAATATATTAATATAAGTTTCTGAATTTGGACCTATTTTAATCATAGTTCCTTCAAAAGCATTGCATAAACTACCATATTCTCTATCTGGATCTATAATATATTGTTCAATGCGAAGCAAACGATTTCTTAGAATTAATAATTTGGTATAAAAAGATTTTCCTGCTCCGCTTGTTCCAAAAATACAAATATTTGCATTTTTATATTTTTGTGTATTATACCTATCAATAAATACCAAGGAATTATTGTAAATATTAGTACCTATAAAAATACCTTCTTCATCAAAAATAGCAGATGAAATAAATGGATATGTTGCTACTAGTCCATTGGTTAATACATTTCTTTTTGCCGCTTCTTTTAATTCAATAGAATTATTCATAATAGGAAGAGATGTTAAAAAACCTTGTTCTTGCCTAAAGTAGGCTCTTCTTGTTTGTAAACCTTTTCCTTGTAAAATTCCTTCTAATTTATTTAATAAATATTCTAATTCTTTTAAATCACTAGAAAATGTAGTAACATAAATATATAAAAAATATAATTCTTCATTATTTACTTGAATTTCTTTTCTTATATATTTTGCATCATTATAAGTAAATGCAGCTATTTCAATATCTTGTCTATTTTGATTATTTTCTTTTAAATCTACACCTACATTGCCTATATGGTAGGTTAAATCGCGTATTGTTTTATAAGTATCTTGTTTTTCATAGAAAATGGAAATATTAAGATTAATATTTGTATCAATAATAGATTTTAAAATTAAATCTGTTTGTTCTCGAAAATAATTAGTAATAATTAAAGTAGAATAAAATGTATTATCTATTTCTATATATTTGGGATTTGATAAATTAATATAGGACGGACTTAAATAATCTTTATTGGTATAAATTCCTTCTAAAAATTTCATTGTATTTTCTTTTTTGTTTTTCTTTGGAATTATTTGTTTTTTTATTTTTTCTAAATTAAAAATATTCTCACCTCTTTATTTTTTCTATTTTATTTTCTTCATTTATTTAAAATTATTTATTATTCTATTTTTAATTATTGTTAAATTTACACTAATTAATTGTTTTTATATTTTAATTAATTATTTATTTTTTTATTTAATAATTTATGTTTATTATATTTATTTTTATAAATAATTATATTAAATAAATGATATTATTTTTATGATATTTTAATCAACAGAATAAAATTAAATTTGATTAAAATAAATTCTTGAATTTAAAAAAGAAAATAAAATAGAAATGACTTGATTTTTTTCATTATAATCAGTAACAATGTTTCCACATCTTGATAAACAGTCTTTTATTTTAAAATATTTATCATTTAATTCTTCTATTGCATAATCTTCTATATTGATTAATTCTTTATTTTCATTTTTATATTTTAAAATAATATAGAAATTTTTTGTGGAGGATTTTTTATTATGATTTAAATTTTTAATATACTGAATATATTTTTTAGATATTTCTTGAATAAAATTTTTTTCATGAATTAAATTATCATTAATATTTTGAATATGTTTGCTAATATCTTCTTTATTACTTTGAATTAATATTTGAAAATTAAAATTACAAGTTTTTAAAAAAATTTTATAAGAATTTAATATTGCTTCCTGTTCTAATTCTGATTTTAAATTAAAATTAATCGGGCTTATTTTTATTATCTTTATATATGTTTTATCTTTTAATTGAATGATTCCATTATTTAAAATTCTTTCAAAAGGCAACCATTCTTGTACTGTGCTATTATTTTGGTTCATTTTCCTCCTCTCTTATAGGCTTACTATCAATGTATAAATCACATGGATCTACATCTTCTCCATCTTCCCATTCAATTGTTATTCCATCTGCTACTCTTACTTTTTGAAATTTTTCTTTGTCCCTAATATTTTTATAAAAGTCATATTTTAATAATTTTTTCATATCATATATTCTCTGTTCTCCATTTTGAAATGTTAATAAAACTTTATAATCTTCTAAAGCTTTTACTTCTTTTAATTTAGGACACATTTTTTCCTCCTTATCTTAATGGTTCAATTGTAAAAAATCCATTATCTTCATTAATAGTTTTCCATAATAAATATAGTTCTTGCTCATGTATAAGTATCCATGCTTCTACTATTTTCTTTTGCTTATTAGGAAATTCTCCTCTGATTATATTACCTTTTAAATCAAATGATGCTTCATATTCATTATATATTGCATGGATATGTGGTGTATGATGTCTTTCATTATCCTTAAAAAACATTCTAATGATAATCCCGTAAAATTGCGAAATAACAGGCACCTATTCACCTCCTTTATTATAACAATTTATTCTTTTACTTTCAAGTGAAATTGAAATAAAGAAATAAAAAATTTGAAATTAAATAATTCATGAATTAATTCTATTTTTATCTTACAATATTTTACAAAAAATGTCAATTAAAATCGTTCGACCTGTTTCGACATTTTTTGATTTTTCGCTATTTTAGAAACAATAATCTGTAATATAATATTTTAACATTTTTTATTTTTTTGAATAAAATAAAAATAAAATGACATAATAAGAATATAAGGTTAATATTAGTTGAAATAAGAGTTTAATAAGGTCTTTTAGTAGGTTTTATTAAGTTCGAGCAAAGAGTTAGCATTGCTTAATAACTTTAGGTGATACTAATTCGGCGATGAGAATATTATATTTGTATTTAGGCTATATTTACTTGTTTTATTTTCGTTACATTAATAAAGATAGAATAAAAAATATATGGTCAAAAATAGAGGTATGATATTCAAAGTTAAGATTATTCTTGCATTTATTTATGATTGCTAATAGTCCTTTTAGGATGAATGTGGTTATAATGGGTGCATTTGTAGTCAAGCGACTGATTTATTTATTTGATGAATAGCTTATTTGTGCAGTAATGTACATTAGGTTAATAATTAGATAAATAGGTTTTAGCTGAAGATTAATATTAGCTTTATCGATAATAGCAGATAAGATTTTTTTCTTATCTGCTATTAATTATTATTTATTATTTATTATTTATTATCTATTATCTATTTTTTATTTAAATTATTATTTTTATTATTTTTATCTTTTGTTTTTTCATTTAACACATTATTTTTATATATCCAAATTTCTAACATATTTTGCATTTTCTTCAATAAATTTTCTTCTTGGTTCAATTTCATCTCCCATTAATAAAGTAAAGATTGCATCTGCTTTCATAGCATCTTCCATTGTTACTTTTATTAAAATTCTTTTTTCAGGATCCATTGTTGTTTCCCATAATTGCTCTGGGTTCATTTCTCCAAGACCTTTATATCTTTGAATTCCTACTTGGTCTCTTGCAATTCCTTTTTCTGCTAATTCTTGGAATGCTTTTGCTAAATCATCATCTGTATAACAATAAATATCTTCCATTCCTTTTTTCGATAATTTATATAATGGTGGTTGTGCTAAATATACATTTCCATTTTCAATTAATGGTCTCATATATCTAAAGAAGAAGGTTAATAATAAGGTTCTAATGTGTGCACCATCAACATCAGCATCTGCCATAATAATGACTTTTCCATAACGAATTTTACTAATATCAAAATCTTTTCCAATCCCTGCTCCTACTGCTAAAATAACTGGTTGTAATTTATCATTATTATAAATTTTGTCTGCTCTTGATTTTTCTACATTAAGCATTTTTCCCCATAAAGGAAGTATTGCTTGGAATTTTCTGTCTCTTCCCTGTTTAGCACTACCTCCTGCAGAATCTCCCTCTACAATATATACTTCACATTCTTCTGGTACTTTACTACTACAATCTGCTAATTTTCCTGGTAATGTAGAAGTTTCTAGGGCACTTTTTCTTCTTACTAATTCTCTTGCTTTTCTAGCTGCTTCTCTTGCACGTGATGCATTAATACATTTTTCCAAAATTGCTTTTCCTACTGTTGGATTTTCCTCTAAAAATGTAGATAAAGCATCATTTACTAAACTTGCAACAATTCCTGTTACATTACTATTTCCTAATTTTGTTTTGGTTTGTCCTTCAAATTGAGGTTCTTTTACTTTGACTGAAACAACTGCTGTAATTCCTTCTCTGATATCTTCTCCAAGTAAATTTGGATCTTTTTCTTTAATTAAATTATGTGCTCTTGCATAATCATTAAAAGCTTTTGTTAAACCTCTTTTAAATCCCTCTAAGTGTGTTCCACCTTCAATGGTATTAATATTATTAACAAATGTATAAATATTTTCTGAATAAGATGTTGTATATTGAAATGCAATTTCTACTGGTACTTCCCCATCTTTTTCGATATAAATTGGCTTATCATGAATTTTTTCTTTATTTTTGTTTAAATATTCTACAAAGGAATTTAATCCACCTTCAAAATGAAATTCTGCTTTTTTAATATTTTCTGGATCTCTTAAGTCTTGAATATTAATCTTTAGCCCTTTGGTTAAAAATGCAATTTCTCTAAATCTAGTTTCTAGTGTTTCATATTCATAATTTAATGTTTCAAAAATAGTACTATCTGCTAAAAATCTAACTTTTGTACCTGTTTTATCAGAGTCTCCTATTCTAGTTAATGGTTCTACTGTTTTGCCTCTTTGAAATTTCATTTCATAGATTCCACCATCTCTTTGAATGGTTACTTCTGTCCATTCAGATAATGCATTTACAACTGATGCGCCTACTCCATGAAGACCTCCAGATACTTTATATCCACTATCTCCACCAAATTTTCCACCAGCATGTAGTTTGGTATAAACAGTTTCTGCTGCTGATATTTTTGTTTTTGGGTGTATATCTACTGGAATTCCTCTTCCATTATCTTCTACACTAATAATATTGCCTGGTTGTATTTCTATATTAATTTGTGTACAATATCCTGCTAAGGCCTCATCAACACAGTTATCTACAATTTCATAAACTAAATGATGTAATCCTCTAACAGAAACACTACCAATATACATTCCTGGTCTTTTTCTAACTGCTTCCAATCCTTCTAATACTTGAATTTGATCTGCATTATATTCATGTTCGAATTTTTCCATTTTGTAACCTCCAAAATTATTATGCTTTATTTTACTTTTCTTTTGTCCTTTATTATCATAACACTAAATAACTTAATTTTGCAAATGTTTTTTTTACTTATATTATATTTTTTATTTGACTTTTTTTATTTTCGTGTTATAATAAAAATAGGAAATGGAGAAACCACAAACGTGGTTTGCCAAGTATAAATGTTTATAAACACATCTAACTCGAGAAAGTTTACAGATGTGTTTTTTTTGTTGATTATCTTCTCATAATATTTTTCCTTCTTGAACCTGATATATCTGATAATCTTTTCCTAAATCCAACTCTTCTAACTCCATTTTATCTGTACAAGTAATAATGACCTGTGTATCTTTAATATATTGTAAAAAACTTTTTCTCCTATTTTCATCTAATTCTGACATAAAATCATCTAATAATAAAATGGGATATTCCCCTATTTCATCATAAATTACATATAATTCTGCTAATTTTAAAGTAAGGATAGATGTTCTATGTTGTCCTTGCGAACCATAAATTCCTACTTCTTTTTCATTAATCAAAGCTTTAAAATCATCACGGTGAATACCTTTTGTAGTAAAACCTTTGATAATATCTAATTTCCTTCTTTGTTTTAATAAACTTAAATAGTTTTCTTTATTTTCACATTCTGAAAGATATTCTATTTTTAGTTCTTCTTTTTCATTTGTTATTTGCTTATGAATTACTTTTATTTTTTGTTTTAATTTCTCTATAAATTCATTTCTGTATTTCCAAATAATTACGGCATATTCAGCTAATTTTTCATCCCAAATTTCTAACATTTCTTCTGCCTTTTTTTCTTCTTTTATTTGCCTTAAATAATTATTTCTTTGTTCCAATGTTTTTAAATATAAATTTAAAGTATAAACATAATTTGGTCTTAATTGCCCTATCATCATGTCTAAAAATCTTCTTCTTTCTGCCGGACCATTTTTTAATATTTGAATATCATCTGGAGTAAAAATCACTAAATTTAAATTTCCTACTAATTCACTTAATTTTTTAATTTTTACTCCATTTACTTCTATCTGTTTTTTATTAGCTAATTGTATTTTTATTTTTCCACTTCTATCAGATTTTTGATATTGTAATTCCACTTGTGTATATTCTTTTCCAAGCCCTATCATTTCTTTTTCTTTAGAAGTACGAAATGATTTTCCAAATCCACATAAAAAGATAGCTTCTAAAATATTTGTCTTTCCTTGTGCATTATTTCCATAAAATACATTAATATGTGGATTTAAAATTATTTGTTGTTCATTATAATTACGAAAATTTGTTAAACTAATTTGATTTATTTGCATTTAAGATACCTTTTTTCTTTTTTTCATGATATAGCTTATTGCTTTTCCTACTCCTTCATTCTAATAGGAAGTACCATATAAATATAATCCCCATTTTCTTCTGTTGGTCTTATAATACATGGAGAAATGCTAGATCCAAAATCAATAAATACTTCTGGATCATCTATGGCACGAAGTGCATCTAAAAAGTATTTTGGATTAAATCCTGCTTCTAGATTTTGTCCTTCTGTTTCTACAAACATCTCTTCTTTTGCATCACCTGTTTGGTTAGTACAAGAAATAATTACTTTTCCTATTTCCACATTTACTTTTACAGGATATTTCTTTTCTTTTTCTATACTAGATGCAGAAATTAAGCTAACTCTTTCAAAACAATTTTGAATTGCATTTTTATCTACTCTAATTCGTGTTTCCCAAGTTTCTGGAATAACGCTTGCATAATTTAAAAATTCTCCATCTAATAAACGAGTAACAATTTTACAATTTTCCATTTCAAATAAAGCTTGGTTTTTAGAAACACCAATTTTAATGGTATCAAAGGAATCTGTTAAAATTTTATTAATTTCATTTAAAGTTCTTCCTGGAATAACTGCTGAAAAATCATTTACTTGTGCTTGCAAAAATTTGCTTTTCCAAGCAAGTCTAAATCCGTCTACAGCAACTACATTTAATTTATTATTTCTAATTTCAAATAAGCATCCTGTAAAAATTGGTCTATTTTCTTCTGTACTTACAGCAAAAATTGTTTTTCTCACCATATCTTTTAATGTATTTTGTTCTATTTCTATAGAATGTTCTATATCAATCTTAGGAAGTTCAGGAAATTCATCTGGATTCATGGTTGCAAGTTTATATAAAGAACCTTCACATTCTATTACTAATAAATTATTTTCATTAATAGCAATATGAATTTCAGAATCTGGAAGTTTACGAATAATTTCACTAAACATAATAGCATTAACAACTGTAGCTCCTTGTTCTAGAACTTCACAATTCATAATATATTCGATTCCTATTTCTAAATCATAGGTTGTAAATTTTACTTCTTTATCATTTGTTTGAATTAAAATACCTTCTAATATAGGCATTGTTGTTTTACTAGCAACAGCTTTTGTTACGGAATTAATAGCTTTAAGGATTGTATCCTTTTCACAAACAATTTTCATTTTGTTTTTTCGCTCCTTTATATATATAATAAATAATAATTATAGTAGTAGTAATAGTAGGTGTTGTGGATTTTGTGGAAAACTACTTTTAATCCTTTGTTCCCTAAGGAAATTTATGTGGACAATTTTGTGGATAAGTAAAAAAGTTATCTACAGTTTCCATTTTTGATTGTGGAAAATAAGTTATCAACAAGTTATCAACAAGTAATTCACAGGTTGTTGTGGATATCTAATGTACGCTTTCCGTAAGAAGAATTTGACTTCCTTTTTCCAAACGAATATTTTTTCAAACAAAAATTTTAAAAAAGTTTCGTTTTTGTTTAAATAAAAAGCTTATTCTGAAAAAAGAGAGTTTTGCACAGTTTCCACAATTAATTTTGTATTGGTATTTTCCCTTAAATCTTTTGCAATTTTATTACATGCATGCATTACTGTAGAATGATCTCTTTTTCCAAAGGCAAGTCCAATTTTAGGTGTTGAAATTCCTGCTACATCTCTACAAAAATACATTGCAATTTGTCTAGGAAATACAATATCAGATGATCTTTTAGAACCTTTTAAGTCTTCCACTGTTACATTAAAATATTTTGCTACTACTTCTTGAATATACTCAGCAGAAAGAACTTTATCTTTATGTGATACAATATCTGAGATTGCTCTATTAGAAAGTTCAATACTAATTGGTTTATTTTCTAAAGAAGATAATGCAATTAATTTATTTAAAGTTCCTTCCAATTCTCTAATATTAGAATCTACTTTAGTTGCAATATTAGAAAGAATTTCATCTTCAATAATAATGTGATCTAATTGTGCTTTCTTTTTTAAAATTGCCATACGGGTTTCATAATCTGCATTAGAAATATCTGCAATTAGTCCCCACTCAAAACGAGTTCTTAAACGATCTTCTAATAGTTGAATATCTTTTGGTGGTCTATCACTAGATAAAATAATTTGTTTTCCTTCTTCATGAAGAGAATTAAAAGTATGGAAAAACTCTTCTTGAATTCTTTCTTTTCCAGCAATAAACTGAATATCATCAATTAATAAAACATCTATATTTCTATATTTGTTACGGAAGGCTTCATTTTTCCCATCTTTAATGGCATTGATTAAATGATTGGTAAATCGTTCAGAAGTAACATATAAAATATTAGCATTTTTATTATTTTTTAAGATTTCATTGCCAATAGCATGCATTAAATGGGTTTTTCCAAGTCCTACTCCACCATACAAAAATAAAGGATTGTAAGCTTTAGCAGGAGCTTCTGCAACAGCCAAAGCTGCAGCATGTGCAAAACGATTGTTATCCCCTACTACAAAACTATCAAAGGTATATTTTGGATTCAAATTAGAATTAGAATAAGTAGCTGGTAAATCTTTTATAACTATTTCTTCCCCACTCTTTTTATCATCTTCTAATACAATTTTTATGTTATAATCTACATTTGTAATAAAACGAAAAGTATTTTGAATTAAATCTAAATATCTAGATTCTAACATGTCTAAATGCACAGGATTTTGTGCTAATAAAATAATTTCATTGTTGTCTATAGATGCAATTTCTAAATCCTTAATCCATGTATTATATGAAATTCCTGTTACTTCTCCCTTTAATAATTCTTTTGCTTTTGTAAGTAGTTCGTTAATTTGTGCTCTCTGCATTGTGCATCTCAATCCTTCCAAGAATATATGATAATAAGATTTTATGAATGATTACATAAAGTTATCCACAAAGTTATCCACAGTTTGTGGATAAGTAAACCCCATAAATGTTTATAAATAGACAAATAACTACAATAATTGACATAATTATTAAAACTTTGTGCATAACTTTAAGACATTATTCCCCTATAATTTCATATCATATCAAAAAGAGAAAAGGGAAGTCAATACTATAAAAAATAAAATACGAAAATTATTTATAAATATTGACATAACTACTAATGTTGGTGTATAATATTCAAAGTGATTTTGTCTGTTTTCAATAGACAAAAATTTTTAACTTGATTTATAAAAAACAATAACCATTTATTTTTAGTTACTAAAATACATTAGTGGTTTTGATAGAACAAAATATAGGAGGTGCTATTAAAAAATGAAAAGAACATATCAACCTAAAAAAAGACAAGAACAAAAAGAACATGGTTTCATGAAAAGAATGAAAACAAAATCAGGAAGAAATGTATTAAAAGCTAGACGTGCAAAAGGAAGAAAAAAACTAAGTGCGTAAAACAAAAGGTCACGTAAAGAAAAGTGACCTTTTTTGAATTGAGTGATAAAAAAATGAGAAAAATGAAAACATTAAAGAAAAATTATCAATTCCAAAATGTTTTAAAAAAAGGTAAATTTTATATTGGTGAACAAATTATTATTTACATTTTAAAAAATAGGGAAGAGGTAAATTTTTTTGGAATTGCTATTTCTAAAAAAATGTGTCATGCAGTGCAAAGAAATTGGATTAAAAGAAAAATTAGAGAAAATTATCGATTACTTCAAAATGACTTAAAGCAAGGATATGATATTGTTTTTTTATGGAATAAAAAAGAACCAATTAAAGAAGCAAATTTTCATATTATTCAAAAAGATATGGAAAAACTTTTTAAAAAAGCAGGAGTTTTAGAAAAATAAAGTAAATGAAAAAAATTTTTATTTTCTTATTGAAGGGATATCAAAAATGGATTTCTCCTATTTTTAGTTTTTTCGGAATCCATTGTAAATTTTATCCAAGTTGCTCAAATTATATGATGCAAGCCATTCAAAAATATGGTTGTATTAAGGGAATCTATTTAGGACTAAAACGATTAATAAGGTGTCATCCTTTTTCAAAAGGAGGATATGATCCTTTAAAATAGGGAGGAAATCCATGGGATTTATATCAGAAATATTTGGCTATTTATTAAATTGGTTATATAATTTTTTCAATAATTATGGTATAGCTATCATTGTGTTTTCTATTATTTTAAGAATTATTTTAATACCAATTACGATTAAACAACAACAATCATTAAAAAAATCAGCAAAATTGCAAAAGGAAATGGCTGATATTCAAAAAAAATATAAAAACAATCCAGAAAAATTAAATCAAGAGACCATTGAACTATATAAAAGAGAAAAAATGAGTCCTTTTAGTGGATGTTTAAGTTCTATTTTACAATTAATTATTATTTTATCTGTATTTTTCTTAGTTAGTCAACCACTTACTTATATGCCAAGAATGAATAAGGAAGAACAAGCACAATTAGTAGAAAAATATACTGCAGAAATGACAGAGAGTGGATATGGACAAAATAACAATTATAAACAAATTGCTTTATTAGACTATGTAGAAACAAGATATCAAGATTTAAATAATCAATTAGCACAAGAAAATGTAGAAAATAGGGAAGAACTAGAAGCACAAAGAGAGGAATATAACAAATTAAGATTAAATATGGAATTTTTGGGCTTAGACTTAAGTAAAGTACCAACACAAAGCTTAAATGATTGGAAAGTATATATTATACCTGGTCTTTATGTTATTACTTCTGTCATTTCTATTAAAATTACAACTATGACACAAAATAAAAAGAAGAAAAAAGACATTATAGTTCAAAATGCAGAAGGAAAAGAAGAAGAACCAGATCCAATGGAACAAATGCAAGCAATGAACAAGAGTATGATGTATATGATGCCAATTATGTCTGTTATGATCGCAGTAATTGCACCACTTGGATTAGCACTATATTGGCTAATTAGTAATGTTTTAATGATTATAGAAAGATTAATTATTAATAAGATTATGGAAGTAAAAGAATCAAAACAAGAGGAGGAAACTGCAAATGGCTAAAACAATTATCTCAGAAGGAAAAACATCTACAGAAGCAATTGAAAAGGGATTAAAACAATTAAATGTTTCTAAAGATAAAGTAGATATTAAAATATTAGAAAATGAAGAAAAAAGAAGTTTTTTTAGTATTTTAACACCAAGAGTTGTAAAAGTAGAATTAACACTAAAAGAAAATATGCCAGAAAAGAAATCAGAAAATGAATTTCATAGAAAACAAAACAGACCATCACAAGAAGAAAAAACAAAGGAACATGAAGTAGAAGAAAGAAAACGCACAGAAAAAATAGTTTTAAAACCAGAAGAAATAGAAATGGCAAAAGAAAACTTAGAAATTTTTTTAAATGAATTTATTACAAAAATATCTTCTAACATAGAATATAAAATTATTTCAGATGATGAATATATTTATGTAACATTAAATGGGGAAGAAGCAGGTAGATTAATTGGTTATAGAGGAGAAACATTAAATGCAATGCAACTAGTTTTATCTTCTATTGCTAATAAAAAAATAGAAGGAAAAGTGCGTATTATTTTAGACATTGAAAATTATCGTGAAAAAAGAAAAATTGCATTAGAAGAATTAGCAGATAAATTAGCAAGAACAGTTATTAGAAATGGAAAACAAGTAACATTAGAACCAATGTCTGCTTATGAAAGAAAAATTATTCACAATCGCTTACAAGATAGTCAAAGAGTAAAAACATATAGTGTGGGAGAAGAGCCATACAGAAAAGTTGTTATAACAAAAAAATAAGAAAATCGGAAGTCAAAGTTCGGATTTTAGTTTTAAAAAACTATTTCTAACTTTGACTTTTTTAATCAGCCATTGGGGACGGTCCTTTTTGGCTGAAAATCGACCATTAGGGACGGTCCTTTTTGGTCAAAAATCAGCCACTTGGGACAGTCCTTGTAATTAAAATAAAAAATATGATAGAAAACCAACAATTTTTATAAAATATAGAAAATTGTTTTAAAAAAGTTTGGACAGAAAATAGATATAAACAAATAAAGCATAGTAAAAAAGTTATAAATAAATTGAAAAAGAGAGAAAGGAGAAGAAAAAAATGAGTACTACAATTGCTGCAATTTCAACAGCTCCAACAAATGGAGGAATTGGAATTGTTAGAATGAGTGGAAAAAATTGCTTTACCATATTAGAAAAAATATTTATACCAAAACAAAAGCAAAAAATAGAAGATATTCCTGGATATAGTATGAAATATGGTTATGTAATAGATTATCAAACAAAAGAAAAAATAGATGAAGTATTAGTTTCCTTTTTTAAAGAACCTAAAAGTTATACAACAGAAAATATGTGTGAAATTAATTGTCATGGTGGTATTGTAGTAGAACAAAAAATATTAGAACAATGCTTGATTGCAGGGGCAGAATTAGCTGAACCTGGGGAGTTTACGAAAAGAGCGTTTTTAAATGGAAGAATAGATTTGTCACAAGCAGAAGGCATTATAGATTTAATTAATGCTAAAACAACACAGGAAGCTAAAATTTCTTTCCACCAATTAGAGGGAGGGTTGTCTCAAAAAATTCAAGAAATAAGAAAAGATTTGTTAAGCATGATGGCAGATATCGAAGCCAATATAGATTACCCAGAATATGATTTAGAAGAGGTTACTAATGCAAATATGTTAAAAACATTGCATGAAGTAAAAATAAAACTAGAAGCATTACAAAAAAGTTTTGCAACAGGAAAATTATTAAAAGAAGGAATTAAAACGGTTATTATAGGAAAGCCAAATGCAGGAAAATCTTCGCTTCTTAATGCTATTTTAAATGAAGAAAGAGCGATTGTAAGTAAAATAGAAGGAACTACTAGAGATACCATAGAAGAAATGGTGAATTTACATGGAATTCCTTTAAAATTAATAGATACTGCTGGAATTCGTAATGCAGAAGATGAAATTGAAAAAATAGGAGTTAACAAAGCAATACAATTATCAGAAGAAGCAGATTTGATTATTGCAATTTTTGATAATACAAAACCTTTAGAAAAAGAAGATCTAGCTATTTTAGACTTATTAAAAAATAAAAAGGCCATTATTTTACTAAATAAAATAGATGAAAAGGATGAACATTTAGAACAAGTAAAAGAAATAAAAGAACTCAATAAACCAATCCTTAAGATTTCAGCGAAAACGAAACAAGGATTAGAAGCTTTATATGAGCAAATATTAAAAATGTTTGAATTAAAAGAAATAGAATTAAATGATGGTAACTTAATTACGAATGTGAGACACAAAGAACATATCAGAAAAGCAATTAATTATGTCAATGAGGCAAAAAATACAGTGGAACAAAATCTTCCAATTGATATTGTTTCAGTACCAGTAAAACAAATTTTAGAAGAATTAAGTAGTATCACAGGAGAGAATGTTTCTGAAGATATTATTAATGAAATTTTTTCAAAATTTTGCCTAGGAAAATAGCAACAAAAAGTCACACAACGTAAAATTTAACCTATAAATTATAGTAAAAATAATCCGTGAAACATGCAATTTCAATATAGTTTGCGCGTGTGAAACACGAACATTGAACAGTAACAAAATGACAAAAAAATGATATTTGATATTCAAACAACCGAACAAAATGCGTTCGACAAATTTCGACATGACAAAAAGTTATATGAAACAATAATTTTTGTTTCATACTAAACTGTAAAAAATAAATAATAAGAGAGGGGGATAGGGTTACCTTTTTGGCAAACCCAATCAAAAATGAAATATGATGCAGGAAAATATGATGTAGCAGTAATTGGAGCAGGACATGCAGGATGTGAAGCAGCTTTAGCTACAGCAAGATTAGGACTTAAAACATTACTCTTTTCTATTAGCCTAGAAGCTGTAGCAAATATGCCATGTAATCCACATATTGGAGGAAGTTCTAAAGGGCATTTAGTAATGGAAATAGACTGTTTGGGTGGAGAAATGGGAAAAAATATAGACAAAACCTATACACAATTAAGAATGTTAAATACTTCAAAAGGACCGGCAGTATATTCTCTAAGAGCACAAGCAGATAGAAAAAGATATCAAATGGAAATGAAACATACTCTAGAAAAACAAGAAAACCTTTATTTAAAACAAGCAGAAATTGTAGATATAGGAGTAGAAGATGGAAAAGTGAAATGGGTAGAAACCAATATTGGTGCCATTTATCATGTAGACCATGTTATTTTAGCGACAGGAACCTATTTAAAAGGAAAAATTTATATAGGAGAAGTTTCCTATGAAAGTGGACCAGATGGTGTATTTCCGGCAAATCAATTATCTAATGTTTTAACAAATTTAGGAATTCATTTGGAAAGATTTAAAACAGGAACCCCAGCAAGGGTAAATAGAAAATCTATTGATTTTTCAAAAATGGAAAGACAAGATGGAGATGCTAATCCAATTCCATTTTCTTTTGAGGATAAACTAACTAATAAAGAAGAACAACTACCATGCTATTTAACCTATACAAACGAAAAAACACATGAAATTATCCGAAAAAATTTACACCGTTCACCACTTTATGCAGGTGAAATTAAGGGAACTGGACCAAGATATTGTCCTTCTATTGAAGATAAAGTAGTTCGCTTTGCAGATAAAGAAAGACATCAGATTTTTATTGAGCCAGTAGGCAGAGATACGGAAGAAATGTATGTACAAGGAATGAGTTCTTCACTTCCAGAAGATGTGCAAATTGCTATGTATCGTACCATTGCAGGTTTAGAACATGTGGAATTTACAAGACCTGCTTATGCCATAGAATATGATTGTATTGATCCATCTGAATTAAAATTATCCTTAGAGCATAAAACAATCCAAGGAATGTTTTTTGCAGGGCAAATTAACGGAACATCTGGCTATGAAGAGGCAGCAGCACAAGGAATAATGGCAGGAATTAATGTAGCACAAAAAGCAAAAGGAAAAGAACCTGTTATATTAGATAGATCTCAAGCCTATATTGGCGTATTAATTGATGATATTGTAACAAAAGGCACAAATGAACCATATAGAATGATGACTTCTAGAGCTGAATATAGGCTATTATTAAGACAAGATAATGCAGATTTACGTTTAACAGAAATTGGACATCAGGTAGGTCTTATTTCGGAAGAACGTTATCAAAAATTTTTAAAGAAAAAATTACAAATCGAACAAGAAGTAGAAAGACTAGAAACAACGACAATTAGGCCATTAGCACAAGTGAATGAATTGTTAGCAAAATACCAGTCTTCTCCACTAACAACAGGTGTTAAATTAGCAGAATTATTAAGAAGAACAGAATTGAATTATGAAATTTTAGCACCTATAGATGAAGAACGTCCAGAATTACCAGAAGAAGTAACGAAAGAAGTAGAAATACAAGTAAAATATAAAGGATATATTAAATTACAGGAACAACAAGTAGAAAAATTTAAAAAATTGGAGCAAAAAATACTTCCACAAAATATAGATTATGCTCAAATAAAGGGATTAAGGCTAGAAGCTAGACAAAAGTTAAATAAAATAAAACCAAATTCTGTGGGACAAGCATCTAGAATTTCCGGAGTTTCCCCGGCAGATATTTCTGTTTTATTAATCTATTTAGAACAAAAAAGACAAAAAACCGAAAATTTAAATTAAAATAAAGAAATCATTCATTTTCATTATTTATTTTTTTATATATAATGAAATAATTGGAAAAATTCATTAAAAAATGAGTAAAATAAATTGAAAAGATGGAAAAATAAGAAAAAGTCTAAATAAAATGTATATTTGAAAAGAAAGTAAAAAAGAAAGGAATGAAATATGGAAAAAAAAGAATGGATGCAAGAATTAGAAAAAAAAGCTAAAAAAATGCAAATAGAGCTTTCTAACCAGCAATTAGAACAATTTTACTTATATATGAATTTATTATTAGAATGGAACGAAAAGATAAATTTAACAGCTATTACAGATCCTAAAGAAATTATATTAAAGCATTTTATAGATAGCATTACAATTGCACCTTATTTAAAAAATGCACAGTCTATACTAGATATTGGTACAGGAGCAGGTTTCCCTGGAATTCCATTAGCTATTTTAGAAAATAGCAAAGATTTTGTATTAATGGATTCTTTAAACAAGAGGATTATTTTCTTGCAAGAAGTAATTCAAAACATTGCATTAACTGGAGTACAGGCAATTCATGGTAGAGCTGAAGAACTAGGAAAAGAAAAAGAACACAGAGAACATTATGATTTAGTAACTTCTAGAGCAGTGGCAAAATTAAATATATTATTAGAATACATGTTACCTTTTGTAAAAGTAGGGGGAAGATGCATTTGCATGAAGTCACAAGAAATAGAAGAAGAATTAAAAGAGGCTAAACAGGCAATAGAACTATTAGGCGGAAAATTAGAAAGAGTAGATGAAATCATTCTTCCAGAAAGTGATGTAAAACGAAAAATTATAGTAATACAAAAAGTAAGGCAAACTCCTATAAAATATCCTAGAAAGCCAGGAACTCCAACAAAAGAACCAATTCATTGATAAAAAATATTTTAATAAGAAAAGAAAATAGCAAAATAATTAGAAAAAATTTTTTCATTTATTTTGCTATTTTTCATTGACATATTTTCATTATTTATATATCATATATAGTATGAAATTATGAAAAAATCAACCATTGGGGACGTTCTTTATTGGCTGAAAATCAGCCAATAGGGACAGTCTTTAAAAGGAAAAAAGAAGATTCAATAAGTACACTTTTATTCTTAAATATGTACAGTGAAGCTATTTAAACATATTATCTAGTAAAATTTTTGAAATTTTCTATATTATAAAGAATGATAGGAGTGTCCCAGGTGGTTGAAAATCAGCCAAAAAGGAACGTCCCTATTGGTTGAAAAAGGTTAACATAAAACAGAATAGGAGGCAGTTATTTTGGGAAAAGTAATATCAATTGCAAATCAAAAAGGTGGCGTAGGAAAAACTACTACAGCAATTAATTTAAGTACTTTACTAGCAAAAAGAGGAAAAAAAGTATTGCTAATAGATGCAGATCCACAGGGAAATGCAACTAGTGGTGTGGGAATGGAAAAGGATGTAGAATATTCTGTTTATGACTTAATTATCAATGATGAAGTAGAACCAAAAGATACAATTCAAAAAACAGAAATAAAGAATCTATGGATTTGCCCATCTAATATAAACTTAGCAGGAGCTGAAGTAGAGCTTGTTTCCATGATGTCACGAGAATATAGAATGAAGGAAAAATTAGACCAAATAAAAGAAGACTATGACTATATTATTATTGATTGTCCACCATCTTTGGGCCTAATTACTTTAAATTCTTTTACTGCATCTAATAGTGTATTAATTCCTGTACAGTGTGAATATTATGCATTAGAAGGCTTAGGACAATTATTAAACACCGTAAATTTGGTAAAGAAGCACCTTAATAAAGAACTAGAAATAGAAGGAGCTTTATTAACTATGTATGATATTAGGACAAACCTATCTAATCAAGTAGTAAAGGAAGTAAATAAATATTTTGAAAATAAAGTATATAAAACTGTAATTCCAAGAAATGTAAAATTAAGTGAAGCACCAAGCTATGGAATGCCTATTTCTGTATATGATCCAAGATCAAAAGGTGCAAAAAGCTATGATAAATTTGTAAAAGAATTTATTAAAAATAATGAATCTGAAGCCAAAGGAAAGCATGCAGCATCTTAGAAATATATGATAAAATGATGAATTAGCACAAAATAATGAATAAAAAGAGTAAAAGAAAAAATATAGAATTTTAAACAGATAAATAGAAAAAGAGCAAAATAATTGAGAAAGGAGAAAAAAAGCAATGGCAATGAAAAAAACAGGTTTAGGAAAGGGACTAGAAGCCTTATTTCAAGAAAATCAATTAACAAAAGAGGAAGAAAAAAAATTAAAAAATGGAGAAGAAATTGTACAAAGCATTAAAGTAATAGAAATAGAGCCAAATAAAAATCAGCCAAGAAGAACATTTCCACAAGAATCTATTGAAGAGCTTGCAAAATCAATTGAAAAATATGGCATTATTCAACCTATTATTGTAACTAAAAGAGAAGGATATTATGAAATTATTGCAGGAGAAAGAAGATGGAGAGCAGCTAAAAAAGCAGGACTTAAGGAAATGCCATGTATTGTAAGAGAGTCAGATGAACGTAAAAACAAAGAAATAGCACTAATTGAAAATATACAAAGAGAGGATTTAAATCCAATAGATAAAGCAAGAGGATTTAGACAATTATTAGATGAATATGGAATGACACAACAAGAATTAGCAGATACAGTAGGATTAAATAGAAGTACAGTAACAAATACATTAAGAATTTTAAATTTAGACGAAAGAGTTATACAGCTTGCGTTAGAAGGAAAACTAAATGAAGGACATTGTAGATCTTTATTATGTTTTGACGATCCAGATAAACAATATGATGCAGCACTTCGTATTATTGAAAAAGGAGAAACTGTTAGAGATATAGAGAAAAAAGTGCAAGATAAAAAGAAAGTTTCTAAAAAATACGAAGAACGTAGAGAAGCCATTTGTAGAGATATAGAAGATACCTTTCAAAGCTTTTTTGGAACAAAAGTAAAATTGAATGCAGGAAAAAGAAGTGGAAAAATTATTATTCAATATTCTACAAATGATGAATTAGAAAGAATATTAAATTTAATCAAATAAATTTAGGGAGATTTAAGAAATTTAAGGTAAACCTAAATTTGTAAAAATTTCTATTGACAAGAATAGTAAAAATATGTTAATATATATACTCCCAAATTTGACAGTTATGAAAGAGTAAAAGACTGATAACCTTTGATATTAAAA
>CABUKD010000031.1 GCA_902492105.1 uncultured Clostridium sp. | reverse complement strand
TTTATGCTTTTTTTGCTCTTACTCGCTCAATGGTTTCAAACAAACGAAAAAATTCTTTTTTGAATTTTATTTGACAAATCTGTGTAATCTGTGTATAATAATTATAGGAAATGGAGAAACCACAAAGTGGTTTGCCAGTGTAAAGTTAACACATCTACACCGCCAAGTGAACAGATGTGTTTTTTATTGGTTTATTCGCTTTTGCTCAAAATTACTGCTAATGCTATAATTAAGGCAATTGCTATGATAGTTACTCCAATTAATGAATAATATAATATGTATATTGTTGCAATTAATGTTTGTAGTAACAAGCTTTGATGTTCTTCGTAGGCTCTACTCCGCTTATTCTCATTTCCTATATTTCTAGTATAGTATATTTTTACTTATTTGTCTAGCAAACAAAACAAATTTTCCTAAAAAACTTCCAATTTTTACTGATTCACATTTTTTAATGCTAATCAATAAATCTTGGAAGTTTCTTATCCTATCAATTTTAAATTTATTGCCTTGTTTACCAATTTTTACGCACTCTTTAATTCAAGTCGTAATTTGTCAGCTATCATCGCAATAAATTCTGAGTTCGTTGGTTTTCCTTTAGCGGCTGAGACGGTATAGCCAAATATGTTTTCTACTGTTGTTTGTTCTCCTCTGCCCCATGCTACTTCTATGGCATGGCGTATTGCTCTTTCTACTCTACTTGGGGTTGTGTGGTATTTACCGGCAATTTCAGGGTATAATTGTTTTGTAATTTGATTAATTACATCTGTATCTCTAATAACCATCATGATTGCTTCTCTTAAATATTGATATCCTTTAATATGTGCTGGTACTCCTACTTCATGGATTACATTTGTTACCAATGCCTCTAAATTTTCTTGGCTTTTCTTTTTTTCTGGTGAAATGTCAATATATTGACTTTTTATTTCTCTAGTAATAAATCCATTTCTTAATTGCATTGGTTGATAATTTTTTAATTCTTTCATTCTTTTTACTAATACATTGATGTCAAAAGGTTTCACAATATAATATTGTGCTCCTAAATTAATTGCTTTTTGTGTTATTTTGTCTTGTCCTACAGCAGATAAAATAATACATAATGGTTTTTTGTCTGAGTCTAATTCGTATAATTTTTCTAATACCCCTAATCCGTCTAAATGTGGCATAATAATATCTAAAAGAAGAATATCTGGCTTTAATTGTACTGCCATTTCATAGGCCTCATTGCCATCTTTTGCAATACCTATAATTTCAATTTCCTCTTCTTTCTCTAAATAATTCGATAACGTTGTTGTAAAATCGTTGTTATCATCTGCCACTAAAACCGTAATTTTTTCACTCACTATTTTTTCCCCCTAATTTTCAAAATTTGTAAATGCTTTGCATTTGCTACTTTTGAAATTATATTATGATTATGAAAATTTTGCAATAGTTTTCTTGAATTTTTTTCCATTTTTTACTTTTTTTTCCAGTTTGTTCTTCTTTTTATTACCTATTTGTCATTTTATTTACCTCTTAATGTATTTTTCCTGAATGATTTCTATTTTTTGTATATTTAGCTTTTTTTCCATCGCTTCTTGTAAAATTTTTTGTTTTTGTTGCTCATCTAATTCAATAAAACAGGTAATTTGTTCTCCATATTGACTTTCTATAATTTGAATTTGATTTTTTTGACAATAATATTGAAAGTTTTCCAAATCTTGATAATTTAAAATTACTTTTGCTTCTGTTCCGTTTTTGTAAATTTAGAAGTTTTGTTTTTTTTAGTGCATTTTGTGTAGCTTGGGTATAAGCTCTAACGAGTCCTCCTGTTCCTAGCAAAATTCCACCAAAATACCTAGTAACTACAACTAAAATATTGACTAATTCATTTTTATTTAATACTTGAAGCATAGGAGCTCCCGCTGTTTTACTAGGTTCCCCATCATCACTTGCTTTTTCTATAATAGTATCGTTTTGTAAAAGTCGATAAGCAAAACAATGATGTTTTGCATCATAATATTTTTTATGAATTTGTTTTATATTTTCTTCTACTTCTTCTATTGTTTCTACATAAAATATATCCGCTATAAATTTTGACTTTTTTTCTATTAATTCTTCTTCTACATAGTCTTTAATTGTATTCATCTTAAATTCATCCTCCCTAAGGCACTAAAGATGACTTCCTGCTGAATATCCTGTTGAATAGGCAATTTGTAAATTAAATCCTCCTGTATAAGCATCTACATCTATTACCTCTCCTGCAAAGTACAATCCTTTTACTATTTTAGATTCCATTGTTTTTGGATTTATTTCTTTAATAGAAATTCCTCCTGAGGTAATAATTGCTTCTTCTATAGGTCGAAAACCATTTATTTCTAATTCTAAATCTTTTAATAATTGCACCAATCTTAACCTTTCTTGTTTGGTAATGGCATTTACTTTTTTATCTGGTTCTATTTGAGTTATTTCTATAATAGGTTCTATCATTTTTTTAGGTAATAATTCATCTAAACTGTTTTTGAATTCCTTATTTCTAAATTTAGTAAAATCTCTTAGGAGTCTTTCTTCTAATTTTTCTACTGTTAGGGCAGGTTTTAAGTCAATCTTTAAATAAATTTGGTGATTTTGTAGCAAGTCTTCTACCTTTGGATAACGTAGTAAATGTGCAGATGCACTTAAAATGGTAGGTCCTGAAATGCCCCAATGAGTAAATAACATTTCCCCAAAATCTTCATAAATAGTTTTATTCTTTAGTTTATCTTTTAGCTGTATTTTTACATTTTTTAAGCTAAGTCCTTGCATTTTTTTGCATAGTTTTAAAGATTCTCCACAAGTAGTTAATGGAACTAAGGATGGTTTTATTTTGGTAATAGTATGTCCTACTTGCTGGGCAAGTCGATACCCATCTCCAGTTGAGCCAGTGATTGGATAACTTTTTCCTCCGGTTGCTAAAATAAATTTTTGGGCCTCCAAAATTTTTTCCTCCTCATCACAAAAAAGGCATTGCACACCTACTGCTTTGCCTTCTTTTATAATAAGTTTTTCTACCTTAGCATTTGTTTTTACAATTACTTTATATTTCTTTAATAGGCTTAAAAATATGTTTAATACATCTTTTGCTTGATCTGTGATTGGAAAAATACGATGTCCTCTTTCTTCTTTTACTTGTAATCCTTCTTGTTCCAATAAGCCAATAATATCTTTATTGGTAAATTGCTGAAAACTACTATAAAGAAACATTCCATTTCCAGGCACATTAGAAATAAATTCTTCCATTGGTAAAGAACTTGTAATATTACATCTTCCTTTTCCTGTAATTAATAATTTTCTTCCTAAAGATGGCATCTTTTCTAATAATGTCACGTTATCTCCCATTTTGGCTGCCTGCATTGCTGCCATCATTCCTGCAGGTCCTCCACCAATTACAATTGTATTCATAGCTACTCCTTTTCCATATAACTAACCGCTTTTAAAACACCTAATTTACCATATTCGTAAGTAAGTCCTCCTTGTAAAAATGCCATATAAGGTTCTCTAATAGGAGCATCACAAGAAAGTTCTATGGAAGACCCTTGTGTAAAAGCTCCTGCTGCCATAATTACTTGATCTGTGTAACCTGGCATATCCCATGGTTCTGGAATAGAGTTACTATCTATAGGAGAACCCATTTGAATTCCTTGGCAAAATCGAATTAATTTTTCTCTATTGTGAAAAGTAATAGTTTGTACAATATCCGTTCTTTTTTGTTGATATTTTGGATTAACGTCATACCCCAAAGTTTCTAATAATCTACTTGCGAAAATAGCTGTTTTTAAACTGCTTGCCACAACATGTGGTGCAAAGTATATGCCTTGTAAAATTTGTTTATTAATTCCCAAAGTAGGTCCTACTTCTTTTCCTAAACCTGGTGCCGTTAATCTTTGTGCTGCTAGATCTACTAATTCTTTTTTTCCTGCAATATAAGCACCATTTGGAGCAATTCCTCCTCCTAAGTTTTTAATAAGAGAACCTACAATAACATCTGCTCCTAAGTCTGTTGGTTCTATTGTATCTACCATTTCACCATAACAATTATCTACCATAATAATGACATTTTCATTTACACTACGTATAACTTTTATTACTTTTTCAATTTTTTCTAATGATATACTATCTCTTAAACTATAACCTCTAGAACGTTGAATTTCAATAAGTTTAATGTCATTTTGTGCCACTCTTTTTTGTATAGCTTCATAATTAAAATCATTCTCTATCATGTCTATTTGTTCATATTGAACTCCATATGATTTTAAGGAACTAGCATTTTCTGCTAGTCCTATTACTTCATCTAAAGTATCATATGGTTTGCCACTAATACTTAAAAAGATATCATTTGGTCGTAAAAAAGCAAATAATGCAACTGTTAAAGCATGTGTTCCAGAAATAAATTGGCTTCTTACAAGACTGTCTTCTGTATGCAAAATATCTGCAAAAATTTTTTCTATGGTATCTCTTCCAATATCAGAATACCCATAACCTGTTGTACTATTAAAGTGAATATCTGATACATGATATTTTTGGAAAGCATTTAATACTTTTAAGCTATTATATTCACATACTTCATCTACTTTTTTAAATTCATCTTTTACTTCTTCTTCTACTTTTTTTGCTAGAGTTAAAATTTCTTTACTTATTCCTAATGTTTGATACATAATGTTCCTTCTTTATTTTTAATATTTGGATTTTTAAGGAAATTACCCATAAACCTTGTTGACTTTTTATTTTTCTTGTTATTCTATTATTCTTTCATTTTATCCGTTTCTTCTCGTGTTATTTGTTATTCTTGCTCTACCACATCTTTGCTATATCTTACGTCACCATACCATGTATTAATGCGATAATATTTGCCTAAAAAACTTGGCTGTACCCAATTTAGCTCATAAATTGGTTCTTGTATAACGATTCCATCTTGGTTAATAACTCCCCACTTACCGTCTTGTTTAATTCCTGCAAACCCATATTGATTAAAATCTGTTACCATTTCATATTCATTTTGAATCTCCAAGTTTCCTTCTTTATTTACAAATCCCCACTTTTCATTTATTTTTTTAGCAAAAAGTGAATTTTCAGGGAAAATATCTTTTGCTTCTAATCGATTACCGTTAATATCATAATATTGGAAGTCATCTTCAGAAGCTAACATAACATATTTAGAAATAGTTTCATTTGATGTTTCATATTCAGCTATTGTTGCATTCTTCATACTAGCAATTTGCTCTATTTGTGAATTATATAAATCTATAGTTTTACTTTGTGATATTTCTGCTTGCAATAAATTGGTATCATTGAGATGAAAAATACTAGTATATTTTAATTCTACTACTGATTTGCCTGTGCTATCAATAATACCATTTTTTCCATCACGTGCAACAATAAAATAATCTCCTGGTAGGTATTCAATGTAAGAATAATTGTTATCTACTAAAGTGTTTCCTTCTTTATCCACAATTGTATAAATATCATTTTTATCAATTGCAATAAAGTAGTTAGGATTGTCTGTTTTTGTCATGCTAAGTGCATCAGTTTGAATCTGATTACCTGATAAATCAAAAATAAAGGTTTCATTATCTTTTGCAGCATTTAAATAAATGCCTCCAAAAAGAATACTATCATATTCTGGATGTAAAATAATGTTTCCTTCTTTTGTAACAGCTCCTTGTTTTCCATTTCTTTGAACAATAAAAATGTCATTTAAAGAATTATATTGGATATCTTCATATTCATAATTTAAAATTACTTTTTTACCTTTTAAAAGTCCTGCTTGTCCATTTTGAAATGCTATAAAATATAATTCTTTTTCATTAGCAATTTCTGTTACTCTTTCTAGTTCTGTATACTTTGTTTCTAAAATAATACTTCCGCGATAATTAATATAGCCATAGCGATACCCATCTTCTGTTCTTTTGCTTACAATAAATCCAGTTGTTTTATTTTTAGTGGTTTCATTATAGTAGTTATCAGAAGTAATGGTTTCATATTCTATTGGAATAATCATTTTTCCTTTCATATTCATTACTCCTACTTTTTGGTCCTGTTTTACTAAAAAAGTTCCTTCTTTGTAGTGAATACTACTAATTTGGTCATATATTGGTTTTGTTACCTCTTTTCCATCTAGAGTAATTAATCCATATTTTCCATCTTTTTTATAGGTTAGTACACCTTTTTCATAAGGATTGGTTTCAATATTGGTATCAATTGGTATAGCCTGTATATTTTGATATTCTGTTAAAATTTCTTCTTTTTTCTCATTGTATACAGTAGTTTCATATTCTTTTGTTTCTTGTTGATAACTATTGACACAAATAAAAATTGGCTTAGATGGGTTAGGAATCTGTACCGCTTCATAGGAAGGTTCAATGATGACATTTCCATATTTATCAATTACACCATATTTTTCATTTTCTATTAATACAAAATAATTATATTCTGTAATTTCTTCTATGGTATAATTTAATTGCATTTCATTTATAATCATAACAGTAGCAATACTTAGTACCACTAATATAAGTATCCCTATAATAATCCATTTTATTTTTCCCTTCATTGAATTTTTCCCTTCTTCTTTATTATTTTTCTTCTATTGTTTCTTTTGGTTCTTGTTTGTTTTTACAAATTTTAACCCATTGAATTCTTTTGTCTTCGTATTCTTCTATTCGATAAGTTAATTTTTCATCTTCTATAACTGGATGTTCATTTTCTTCTGGCAATCTTCCTAATTTATCAAGTAGATAACCTGATAGAGTTTCATAGTCCCCTTCTGGAAGTTCAATATTTAAAATTCTTTTTAATTCGTATAAACTAACGCTTCCTTCTACTAAGTAAGTATTATTATCTATTTTTTTATACTCTATTTCTACATCATCATATTCATCGAAAATATTGCCTACTAATTCTTCTAAAATATCTTCCATAGTAAGAACACCAGCTGTACCACCATATTCATCTACAACAATTGCCATTTGCTTTTTATTGTTTTGTAATTCTTTAAAAATCTCATCTATTGGTTTGGTTTCTGGTACAAAATAGGCTTCTCTTATAATATCTTTGATTTTAATTTCTTGTTTTAAAGTAACCAGTTTTAAAATATCTTTTAGAAATAAAATACCCTTGATATTATCTATAGTCTCTTCATAAACTGGTATTCTACTATATTTGTAATTATCAATTTCATCTAAAATTTCGTATAAATTTTGGTTGATTTCTATAGCATACATTTCTGTACGATGAGTCATAATTTCAGAAGCAGTAATATCGTTTAAAGCAAAAACATTATTAATTAATTCTTTTTCTGCTTCTTCAATAGAACCATTTTCTTCTCCTTGATCTACTAGCATTTTTATTTCTTCTTCTGTTACAATTTCTTCTTCTTGTTCACCTACTCCAAAAATTTTAGAAACAATGTTGGTTGACCAAGTTAATAATTTTACAAAAGGTGCTGTAAAGATGGAAATTCCTCGGATAACACCTACTGTTGCAAAAGAAATTTTTTCGTAATATTTCATGGCTAGCCTTTTTGGAACAAGTTCTCCAAATACAAGTGTAAAGAAAGACAAAATTAAAGTAATTAAAATAATAGAAATGGTTCTCCAGATAGAAATACTAAAAAACGGCATCCATTGGTTAAGAGTAGGAGCAAGCATATCTGCAAATGTGTCTGATGCAAATGCACTAGATAAAAATCCTGCTAAAGTAATTCCAATTTGAATTGTGGCTAAAAATTGACTAGGGTTTTTTAACATTTTTTGAATTTGTTTTGCTTTTTTGTTTCCTTCTTTTGCTTGTTTTTCTATTTTTGCGTCATTTAAAGAAATAAATGCAATTTCTGTTGCAGCAAAGTAAGCATTTAATAGAATTAAAATTGCTAAAAAAATTAGCTGTAAAATCATAGTATCTTCCTTCCATCTTCATCTTTTTTATATTGTATTTTCTAGCATTATTATATCTTCTATCTTATGGAATGTCAATAAAAGCAAAAGTATTTTAAAAACCAGTTTGTGGTAATTTTTTGATTTCTCTTTTTGGAGTTTCTATTTGCTTAAAAACTTCTTTTGGACCAGTTTCTCCTGATTCTATTGGAGGATTTTTCTCCTTATCTGTTTCTGTTTTTTCCTGTTCTTCTTGACTTTTTTGATAATATTGTAATAAGTTAGTTTGCTTTTTTTCTGTTTTGCTTAATAAAACATAATCTACCCAATCATTTCCATGACTTTCTCCCATTTTAACAGGATTAGTTAAAAAAGTGGCATTTACTTGTATTTCAAATTCTATGTCTTGATCTTCTAAAATTAAAATCTTAAATTTTTCGCCATTTGAGAATTGTGTTTGAAACTTATTATCTTCATTTACAATTCGAATGAATTCCTTCTGATTTGTTAAAACTTCTACCGTATATTCTTGTAATGGCATATTACTAAGTATTTGATAAGTTTTGGATTGATATTTTTCATTTTCTTTTTTCCAATTTTGTTCTAGTTCATCTATGATAAGTTTTGGTATTACTTTTTTAGACGAACTACTTCTTACCTGCCTAATAAAATTTGTTAAGTGAGAAATAAAATTAGGATATCTATTTTCTTTTGTCGTTTCAAATTTTTCTAGATCATAGTGATAATAAACATCTAACACTGCAAGTTGCGTAATAAGATATGCTTCTTTTGTATCTGTTAATTTTAATTGCTCTACTGTATGATTTGGATAACCTAATAACAGTGCATTTCTAACAGCATCATCTTCTAACATGACATTTACATAGGTATAGAATCCAACAGAAGGATTTAATTGATAAGTTTTTTCTTGGGTGAGAGCATAAATAGGAATGGTGTTTGTAAAATCATAGCAATTTGCTATTGGAATTTCTAATTGTTTTCCATTATAAATAATTTCGCGATAAACTTCTCTTGCTTGAAATACTACAGAAGTCGTTTCATCCAATGCTTTTACTGTGTTGCCTGTTAATAATAGCATAATCCCTATAAGAATAGAAATTAATTTTTGAATATTTTTCATAACCCTCTCCTATTTTAAAATCCTGTTCTTGGAAGTTTTTTCTCTCCAACTGAAAAATGATATTCATCTTGTGGTTTATCTTCTGGTTTTTCTTCCTCTTCTTTGTAATTATCTACTTTAACAACTACCTTTTCTTGAAATCCAACTTCTATAGGAATTAATTCTTCATATCCATAATATCCATCTGGAGATTGTACTTCTTCTAGATAATAAGTACCTGGAAGAAGATAATCTAAGTTAATAACTCCTTCTTTGTTCGTAGTAAGTTCTGTGTAAAGTACTTGTTTGTTTGCATCTAGTAAATGAAATACTGCATTACTTAGTGGTTTTTTTGTATCTCCATCTTGTTTTTGAATTTCAATTTTTGTTTTATTTTCTTGATAAGTTTGTTTTAAAGTAACATCGGTTTCTTCATAAGTACCTGCTGTTACAGCAAAATTTTGCCATTCTGGATTTGGTGTTTCTCCATAAAGCACTGGTTTTGTTTCTAGTTTTGAATAAGCTGTAATTTCAAATTCTCCCTTTTGCTCTAAATCTGCTATAGGAAGTAGGACTTTAAACTTTTCTGTAGTAGCAAATTCTGTTTTTTCTTTATTTTGCATATCTGTAACTTTAAAACGATTACTGTTTTCTCCTGTTAAAGAAATTTGATAAGTTTTATTTGCTGCAGATGCTTTTACACTATATGTTTTACTGATATAATTAGGATCTATGTTATCTACTTGCCAATTTTGTGTTACCTCCTTAATTTGTAAGATGGCTGCTATTTTAGTTTCTGTTGAATTTCTAGCTGCTGTAATAATTTTCTTAATGGCTGCAACTACTCTTCTATTAGAGTCTAAGTCACGATGAATGGTAAATTTTTTTAGGTCATAATGATACATAGCATCATAAACTGCCATTTTAGTTGCTGCATAAGCTTCTTCCATTGTTTTACATCCTAACTCTTCTGGTGTTTTAAATGGATAACCGTTTACTACTGCTCTCCATATTTTTTGATTTGCTAGCATTTGATTAATAGAAACACTATATCCATGCTCTTCGGTAACTCCTGGCCTACCTTTATTAACACAATATGCAGGATATTCAACACCATCTTTTTTGTATACAATAACTTCTACTCCAATCCCTATATTGTCATACTCAAATAAAACGACTTCTCCTTTAGAATATAAGTCTGCTTTGGTAATAGGAAGAGTAGCAGCTTGTACTTGATTTTGTCCTAAAATAGGCACCATACTAACCATAATTAATATGATTGTCATTAGTAAGAATAAAATTTTTTTAGAAACTTTCATGTTTTTTTCTCCTTTTTATGATTTTTTGATTTTCAATTATCTGTTTTTACATTTTTTATCTTGTTTACAGTCTAATATTATAATTATTTATGTTTTTTGTTGCTAATAATTTGCAACCTCTACAGCTTGCACACATCTTCTGTATTCTCTCCTATTTTCTTCACAGGTAATTAAGGTAATTTTGTTTTCTTTACTTGGTTTTAAATAGCTCCAATCTGTTTCCAAAATTACTTTATTAGTTTGTACCTTATATACTTTTTTTCCGTTTGTAGTAGTATAAATAATCTCATCACCTATTGCTAAATTTTTAATTTTTTGAAAAAAATTGCACTGATATCCTCGATTATGTGCAGCTAATCCTACATTTCCATTCCATTTGCTAGTTGTTTCAAAATGCCCCACTGCTTTTAACAAAACATTAGAGTCTGTTCCTTCTTTAATATGCACATCTAAATTAATTTTTGGAATTTGTATTCTCCATGTTATCTTTTCATTTTCTTTTACAGTTTCTCTTTGTGTTTTTGAATTGTTAGCATTAGAAGAATTGGTAGTTTTTATAACAGTATTTGCAATTTTTGCTCCTACTTTCGTTTGTTCTTTTGTTGCTAGTTGTTTTTCTTCTAAGTTTCTTATTCTTTTAGGGAAACTATTTATAGATAGAATACTAAATTTTTCTTTATCTTGTACTGAAATGGGAATTACTTTAGAATAAACTGTTTGAGATAATGGAATGGTATTAGAAGGTTCGTAATACTTTGGCATAAAATAAAAATAATTTGCTAAATAGATGAGGATAAAAATTAATAGTGTAATAAGAAAAGCTAAAATAGTGACATTTTTCTTTGTATAAGTAATCACATAAATTACACCTACCTTTTATAAAATAAATTTGTTGTTTTGGGATTTTCTATAGAAAAAATTTTTTTGAATAAACTCTAATCGTATTGAAAAGCTACGATCGTCCTTTGTTTAATAAAAGTAAATAAGCTGTGTATGCTTCATTCTAAAAATTGCAATTTTTTGAACTAATTTTATTGTACAACAATTGGAAGAATTTGTAAAGCTTTTTTCGTTGACAAGATTCGACAAAAAAACTATCTTAATCATAGAAGATATCTACTTATTAATAGATATTCTATATACTAAGATAGCTTTTATCTTTAAGGGTAATTATCTCTATTTTAACATTTAATGGTTTTTTTTAATCAATCATAGCATCCCTCCTTTTTCATTTAGTATGCTATTTTTCTTATTTTCATCTATTCCTTATCTCCTCCTTTCTTAAGCTTGTCTTTATTTTACCGTTGTCATATGTCCTTTTAGTGAATAAAGTTTGAAGCCTTAGTAATTTCAAAGTAGAATTCCACTCCATTTTCTTTATTTTCTACACCATATTCGTTTTGATAATTATTTTGAATTGCCTTTACTAAAGCAAGACCTATTCCGCTTCCACTATTTTCACGATTTCTTGAACTATCCACTTTATAGAATCTTCCCCAAATTCTATCTAAGTTTTCTTCTTCGATTTGTTTTCCAGTGTTAAAAACACAAACTCTATATTTTTGTTCTTTTTCTTCTATGGTAATTTGAATTTGTTTCTTTCCATCCACTTCTTCTGCATGTTTAATGGCATTTGTAAAATAGTTGGTAACTACCTGGTCAATATAAAAATCATCTGCATATACTAAAATAGAACCTTTTTCTTTAAAAATCACTTCAATATTATTTTCTTCTAGCATAACATTACATTTTCTAATAACTTCTTTAATTAATTCTACTAGATCAAATTGTTCATCATTAAATTCTCTTTTTCCATATTCTAGCTTCATTAATTCTAGTAATTGCTTTACTAGGCGGTCCATTTTATTAGATTCATCTAAGATTACTTCAGCATAGAATTTTCTAGATTCCTCATCTGTATTTACATTTTCTACTAAACCTTCTGCATATCCCTGAATAAGAGCAATTGGAGTTTTTAGTTCATGGGATACATCTGAAATAAATTGTTTTCTCATCTCATCTATTTTAGATTTTTCTTCAATGTCTTTTTCTAGTTCTATATTATTATCTCTTAATTGTTTAATGGTTGCTTCTAGTTTATCTGACATGGTATTAATATTTTTTCCAAGTTCATTAATTTCATCATCTGAATCTGTAATTCTATATTTCTGGCTAAAATCTAAATTTGCTACTTTTTTCGTAATGTCATTTAATTGTAAAATTGGTGTAGTAAATTTTCGTGAAATGAAAGAGGCCACAAAAGAAGCTATAAATATAGTAAGAATTCCAATCATAAGTAGTGCATTATTAGAAATTTTAACACTTTCTTCAATAGGAGCAATTGGAATACGAATGTATAAACTATAATCATTTACTAGCTTTCCAGATAATAAAATATAATTTAAATTATTAGCAGTATCTGTTACTCTCCTTATTTCCATGTTCTCATCAGAAAAGATAATATCTGATTGATTATAATTTTGTGCTTGCATTTGAATCATATCTGTCATTCGATTAAGACTATCTAAGAAATCTCTATCTGTTGAAAATAAAATTAGATTTGTATCTGTTTTAATTAAAATGTCAAAGTTATTTCTATATGCAATCTTTTTTAGTTCTTCTTCCAAATTTACATCTAAAGTGGGATTTGCATAATAATCATTAATTTTTTGGTACACATCTTTAATCGTATTTGTTTTACTATACAAATAAAAATTTCCTAATACCAAACTATTAATGGTTACTAAGCAAATAACTAAGAACATAATAACAATACAAAGTACAATAAATAGCCTAAATCTAACAGATTTCCATTTATCTTTTAATTTCCCCATATTTCCTCACTCTCACTATTAATGAAGGATAATCTTATGATATCCTTCATCTTATTTCTATTTTACTTCAAATTTATAGCCTACGCCTCTCATCGTTTCAATGTATTTTCCTTTTTTCCCTAATTTATGTCTAATTTTTTTAATATGGCTATCAATCGTTCTAGAATCGCCATAATAGTCATAGTTCCATACATTATTCAAAATTTTATCTCTAGACAATGCAATATTTTCATTATCCACTAAATATTTTAAAAGTTCATATTCGCGAAGGCTCATATCTACTTGTTTACCATCTACTTTTACAGTTCTACCTTCTGGGTCTATGATAATTCCACCATAATCTTTTACTTCTTTTTTATCTCCCATAGTTCTTTTTAAAACAGCTTCTACTCTTGCTACTAATATTTTAGGACTAAAAGGCTTACTAATATATTCATCCACTCCAAGTTCAAATCCAAATAATTCGTCTTGTTCTTCTCCTCTTGCAGTAAGCATAATAATTGGCACTTTGGAGGTTTGTCTTATTTGACGAAGTACTGACCATCCATCTAACTTTGGCATCATAACATCTAATAAAATAAGTTTAATACGATTTTGATTTTCTTCAAATACTTTAAGAGCTTCTTCTCCATCTGCTGCTTCTAAAGTACTATATCCTTTTTGAGTTAAGAAGTCTTTAATTAGTTTTCTCATTCTTGATTCGTCATCTACTATTAAAATAGTAATATCGTTCATATCTATTCCTCCCTAAAGTTACATAAACTTCCATAATATTATATATTATACATACCCTTTATGTCTAGAGTGTGAACAAATTTGTGTTAATTTTTGAATTTTAAGGAAAAAAGCCTCCGCCTAATTTGGCGGAGGTTTGATATGGGTATAACGGAAACCACAGTCAGTTCCATTTTAAACAATATACTTAATTTCGTTATGTGGAAAATATTTTCTCATTAAATCTTTTAAAAAAATTTCTGCTTCCTGTCTTACCTCTTTTTTGTAAGTATACTTTCCCCTTCCTCTTCCAGTCATAATATCTGGATAATATAAATTGATTAATTTAGGAAAAGCTTCCTGATTTATCATACGATGAACATAACTATATGTCATAAATATAATTTCAAAAAATACTTGTTTTTTTACTTCATTACTTAAATTTTCTGCCAAATATTGTACTAATCCTGTATACTGTTCTCTCCAATTTTCCACTAGAATAACCGGTGCTATTAAGATTCCTAAAGGATACCCTGCTTCTTTTAGTTGATTGATTGCTTGAACTCTTTTTTCCAGTGAAGAAGTACCTATTTCTATAGTGCGAATGATTTCTTTTGGATTTACACTCATTCTAACGACTACCTTTCCATTGTGCTGTAAAGGTAAAATGGAATCCACCATGTGAAATTTAGTAGGAAATGTTAATAGTCCTTTGGGATGGTCTTTAAAATTTTCAATGGTCCAATTTAAATTTCCTGTAATGGTATTTTCTAGTATTAAATCACTGTTACTGCCTATTTCAAAAGTCAAATTTTTTGGGCTTTCTATTGCCACCTTTTTTATTTTATCTAGCATTTGTTCTCTGTTAACAAAAAGTCTTAAATAACTGCATTTATTATAATTACATACTAAATAACAATACAAACACATAGCTGTGCATCCGGAGGAAGTATAAGGAACTAAAAAATCGGAAGTTTTATGATTAGGAACAAAACGATGTGTTTTTCTAATTCCAATAATTAAATTTTGTTTCATACTAGCAAACTCACTATTTTGCTTTTTTCTCATTTCTTCTATATTATTATGATTTTCAATTTCAATACATGGAATTTGCATATTCCTATATCTTTCTAATAACTCTTTTCCTAATATATAATTTTCACTTTCTGGTTCGTAATAAACAGCTTTAGGCAAAAACATAACTTACTTTTCTCCTTTTTAAGTTATTTTGGCCTAATTTTTCTTTTTCTATACAAAAAAGTGATTCTTGTACTATATCATATGCAGTACTGAATCACTAGTTTTGTTTATAATTTATTATTAAGTTATTCACTTTTTTACTTGCTAATTCTGATTAGATACATTTTCTTTGTTTTCTTCTAATGTTGTTACATAAATATCCTGAGAAGGATTTGCAAGTCTTACTCCTTCTGATTCAATTACATTTAAAACTGTTTCATTTACATTGGTTCTAAAGCTTAAGTAGTTATCATAATTTACAATTGGAGTATACATTGCAATCGTTATGTTAATACCATCTGTCAAAATACTATTACATTCTACAATAATACTATCTTTTAAAATATCTTTATTATGACTTAATACAAATTTGATACGGTTAATAATTGCCTCCACTGTATCTGAATTGGTTTGTAAAGGTAATTTTAAATTAAAACTATATCTTCTTTTTTCCATTTTAGCAAAGTTAATCACTGTTTCTTCTGCTAGTTTTGAGTTTGGAAGTGTTACAATACTATCTTCTGCTGTTTTTATTCTTGTACTTCTGAAAGTAATGTCTACAACAGCTCCTTCATATTCTTTGGTTTGAATCCAATCTCCTACTACAAATGGTTTATCTAGTAAAATGGCAGCTCCACCAAATAAATTTTTAGCTACATCTTGAGCAGCTAAAGCAACTACTACACTTCCTAAACCTAAACCTGTAATAATTCCATTTAAATTAATGTCTAGTTCTGCCAATATAAGAATACCTGCCCCAATATAAATAATACCTTTTGCAATTTTTCCTATAAAGTTAGCTAATGTTTGGTTTCCACTAATACGATTACTTTTTCCTACCTTTTTCATTAAAACAGAATTTGGTTCAAAAATATTGGCTAGCCCTTTTGCAGCAATACAGATAAGGGCAATTTGTAAAACCTTATGAAAAAAGGTCATTACATCATCAGGTAAACTTAAAATCATAATGCCAAGATAAATTCCAAATACAATAAAAGCTGCCTTTAGAGGATGATAAAATGCATTTGCTTTAATTTTCTTTTTGTCTTTTTCTTTCCATTTAAAAATTTTTACAATACAATAGGAAAAAATACCACTAAGTAGGCAAAACACTATTACAATAGCAATTGCAATACAAATATCAATTATTTTTTCTTGTGTCATATTTTGAAAAAAGCTAATAACGCTTTGAATTTGTTTCATTCCTTTCTCCTTTATTAGTGTCAATGGGGACGGAGATTTTTGACAACCTCTTGTCGTATCCTTGAAACTTTCGGTTCAGAAGATATTGTCAAAAATCTCCGTCCCCATTGACACCATTTTAGTTTAATTTAGCAATAAGAGCTTTAATTTTTATTCCTTGTTCAGAAAACATTTTTTCATGTTCTGTTTCTATATTTTTCCAAAAATTTGGCTCACTTTGTAAATCTCTAGTTAGCTTTTCAATAGTAAAACCTGTATTTTTAAAATAGTTTATGCTTTCTTCAAACAAATTATCATCATCTGTTTTAAAATAAATGTTTCCACCTGATTTTAAAAATTCTTTATAATGTTCTAATTGTCTTGTATAAGTTAGTCTTTTTTTATGATGTTTTCCTCTTGGCCATGGGTTACAAAAATTAATATAAATACCATCTACAGCATCTTTTTTGTTAAGAATTAGCAAAATACGTTCTATATCAAACCTGGTAAGTAACACATTGTTAATTTCTTTATGATGTTCCCCATATACTTCTTCTATTTTTCTTTTGGCAAGTCCAAGCATTGGATCAACTAAGTCAATTGCTAAATAATTATTTTCTGGATGGCTACATGCCATTTGTGCAATAAAGCTTCCTTTGCCACATCCTAACTCTACAAAGAATGGATTATTTGGATTTGGAAATTCGTTTGTCCAGTTTCCTATTAGTTCTTCCGGATGTTCTCTATAAAATTCGCTTTCTTCTAATTCTTTTCTTGCCCATGGTTTGTATCTGATTCTCATGTTTTCTCCTGTTTTTTCTAATTTCTCTATTGGTATTTTAACATACTGCTAAATAATTAGCAAGATTATAGGTTATGGTTTTTTTCATTTTTTTATTCGAATTTTTGGTCAATCATTGTCTTTTTTATTTTTATAGTATAAAATATACTATAGAAAAAAATGGTAATGCAAAAGAAAACTATTTTGTTAAAAGTTGGTATTTCATCATGGATTTAGCTTAAAATAGAGAGAAAGGATTGAATCGAAAATGCCAAAACGTAAAGATAAATTATATGAAGGTGAAAATTTAAAGGATTTTAGAGAATTAGTAGATAGGTATGAAAATAGGTACAAGGATCATACTGCTTTTATGTATAAGAGAGACCCTAAAGATACAGAAGTTCTTCAAGTTAGCTATTCTCAATTTGCAAAAGACATTAAAGCTTTTGCTACTTCTTTATTAGCTTTAGGTTTGCAAGGAAAAAAGGTGGCTTTAATTGGACCTAATCGTTATGAATGGTGTACTAGTTATTTAGCTGTTAGTACTGCCAATATTTCTATTGTGCCATTAGATAAGTCTTTACCCGAGAATGAAATTAAGAGTTTAATTATTAGAAGTAAAGTAGATGCTGTTATTTTTGATGAAAAATATTCTTCCATTTTTGAAGAAATTTTAGAAGAAAAAAACACAAATTTAACACAATATATTTGTATGGATAAAAGTTCTAATTTACATTTTCTTTCTTATCCAGCTTTATGTGAAAAAGGAAAAAAAATATTAGAAGCAGGTAATGATGCTTATGAGAAAATAACATTAGATCCTCAAAAAGTATCTATTTTGCTTTTTACTTCTGGGACTACTGCTATATCTAAATGTGTTGGTTTGTCGCAATCTAATATTTGTAGTGACATTTATGCCCTATCTCAAATGACAGATATTAGAAGAGATGACGTATTTTTGTCATTTCTACCATTACACCATACTTTTGAGTCCACTTGTACTTTCTTGTATGGTACTTCTTGTGGAATTACGGTTGCTTTTTGTGATGGTTTAAAATATGTTCAAAAAAATTTGGTGGATTATAAAGTAACAGGACTTGTATGTGTTCCTTTAATGTTAGAAATTATGTACAAGAAAATTGAAAAAGGCGTAGAAGAAGAAGGAAAAACTAGCTTAGTTAAAACAATGCGTAAAGTTTGTAACTTTTTATTAAAATTTGGTATTGACATTAGAAGAAAAGTATTTAAGCAAATTTTAGATAAATTTGGTGGAAAACTTCGTATGCTAATTGCTGGTGGCGCTCCTATGAACAAAGAAGCAATTCAAGGTTTTGTAGATTTAGGAATTAACCTATTACAAGGTTATGGCTTAACAGAAACTTCTCCTGTTTTAGCAGGGGAAAATGATAAATATAAACGTGCTGGTAGTGTAGGATTTCCTCTTCCAGGCATTGAAATTAAAATTAATGAACCAAACGAAGAAGGAATTGGCGAGATTATGGCAAAAGGTCCAACCATTATGCATGGCTATATTGATAATGAAGAAGCTACCAAAGAAGTATTAAAAAATGGTTGGTTCTACACTGGAGATTTAGGAAGATTTGATAAAGATGGATTTTTATATATTACTGGTAGAAAAAAAGATGTTATTGTATTAAAAAACGGAAAAAATATTTTTCCAGAAGAATTAGAAATTTTAATTAATAGCTTACCTTATGTTTCTGAAAGTATTGTATATGGAAAACCAGATCCTAAAGATGGTGACTTAACCATTTGTGCTAAAATTGTATATAATCCAGATACCATGAAAGAACTTTATCCTGATAAGCCAGAAAAAGATTACCATGATATTATTTGGCAAGATATTAAGGCAAAAGTAAATAGATCTATGCCTGCTTATAAATATATTCGTGAAATTATTGTAACAGATGAACCTTTAATTAAAACAACTACACAAAAAGTAAAAAGACATGAGGAAATTAAAAAGATTTTAGGAAATTAATGTCAATGGGGACGGAGAATTTTGACAACTTTTCAAGAAATTATTCATTTTTTGAAAATTCTTAATTTAAAGTTGTCAAAATTCTCCGTCCCCATTGACAGTCTACATTGACACTTAAATAAAAATTTGTAAAATTGCTAAAATAATAGCACCAGGTATTCCTAAAATACCAACTACTAAAGCAGTAATCCAATTTAGTGTAATAGCAAAGCCAAAGTTTGCTCCGATTAAGTTAATAATCCAAATAATCACTCCACCTATTAATCCGTTTACTACTAATTTAATAATTAGCTTTAATGGTAAGGATAATATTTTTAGAACTATAAACAATACGGCTAATGCTGCAATAAATGTTAAAATAAATTGTAACGACATCTCTCTTCCTCCCTTTCTTTTTTTATTAAAATCACGATGTATTACATCAAATGTTTTTACTATTTCATAACTACATTATTTTACTGTTTTAATCATTACTACACATGTGCTTTCTAGTCATTTCTAATAAATCTAGTGGAGTAAAACCAATAATTTGTGTTTTAGATCGGTCTTTTTTTAAGTTTTCTTCTAATACTTCTAATATTTTTTGTTTGGTTTCCTGTTTTTCCATATCAATATAATCAATAATAATAATTCCACCAATATCTCTTAAACGCAATTGTTTTGCAATTTCAATACTTGCTTCTTTATTTACAATATATACGGTTTGCTCTAAATCCTTAGTTCCTATGTACTTTCCTGAGTTTACATCAATGGCAGTTAATGCTTCGGTTTTATCTATGGTTATAAATCCTCCACATTTTAACCATATTTTACGATTATTTGTTTTTTCTAATTGTGTTTGAATATCATAAATTTCTAACACATTTTGCTTTTCTTTTAATTCTAATTTTATTTTGTTTTCTAATCCAGTATCTTTTAAAAACTGCTTAACATCTTTATAAACATTTTCATGATTGGTAATAATTCTTGTTAGCTCTTGGTCCATAATGTCTGTTAGCAATTTTTCAACCATTCCTTTGTTTTCATATAGTAAAGTAGGTTGAAAAGAACTTTTTTGTTCTTCTATTGTTTTGGCTTGTTTTAAAACATTTTCGTAAGTTTGTATGACTTTTTTCATGTCTTGCTGAATCAATTCTGCTGACTTTCCTTGTGCCGAAGTTCTTAAAATAATTCCATATCCTTTTGGTATATTCTGCTTTACTAAATCTAATAGTCTTCTTTTTTCTTCTTCTTTTTCAATTTTTTTAGAAATAGTAATAAATTCTGTTCCTGGCATAAGGACTACAAATCTTCCTGGTAAGCTAATGTGGGTAGATACCCTTGCTCCTTTTTTATTTGTACTGTCCCTTTTTACTTGTATTAAAATTGGCATACCTGTCTTTATATATGATTTTATATTATATTTACTTAAAGATTCATTTTTGTTTCCTGTTTGATTACTAATTTTAGGAATAACATCTTTAATGTGAATAAAGGTATTTTTTTCGGTCCCAATATCAATAAAAGCAGCCTGCATTCCCATTAATACATTTTCTACTTTTCCTAAATAAATGTTACCTTCTAGACGTTTTTGCTCTTTTTTTTCTTCATACTTTTCTACTAATTTTCCATTTTCTACAAGAGCTATTTGTTTATTTTCTCCATCACTGTTTATTATTAATTCCTGCATACAAACCTCTCTTTACAATAAGCTTAATTAAACTTATTCATAGCATAATTTATTCCATGTCTCAAAATTTCTCCTACAGCATTTTCTGCTTTATCTATTCCTTCATTTAGCAGTTTCATTTCTTCTTCTGGAACATGTCCAATTACAAAATCTATCATGGCAATTTTTATAATTGGTTGCCCTATTCCAACTCTTATTCTTGGAAATTCTTCTGTTCCTATTTCTTTTACTACAGATTTCATTCCATTATGCGTACCTGGTCCGCCTTTAATTCTAATTTTTATTTTACTAGGTTCTACATCTATATCATCATAAATAACAAGTAAGTTTGAAGGATCCACCTTATAAAAATCTAGCATTGGCTTAATAGCCTCCCCACTTAGATTCATATATGTTTGTGGTTCTAACAAAATTACTTTTTCATTTTCTATCATGCCTATTCCATATTTTCCATTAAATTTACTCTTCGTAATAGGTATATTATATTTTTCTGCCAATTTATTTAATACTTTAAATCCCATATTATGTCTTGTATTTTCGTACTCTTTTCCAGGATTTCCAAGTCCTACTATCAAATACATTTTTAACCTCTTTTTTTATAAGAAATTATATAATTTAAAATCGTTTGAAATTATAACACATATTTATTCTTTTGTAAATTATTTGTTCTATGAATTTTTTCGTTTGTACTGTTTTTTCTACTTTTGCATAAAAAAAATCGTGTTGA
>CABUKD010000030.1 GCA_902492105.1 uncultured Clostridium sp. | reverse complement strand
TATGCCAAAAGAAAAGACTATTAACAAAATTTTTTGAACTTTGTCAACAGTCTGACAAGAAACTGTGCGAGGCGTTTACGCCTCGCACAGTTTCTTATCTTAAACTACGAACCCAATTTTGATAAATATTATTCACCACATTTATAAATGTATTTTTAGCTACATCTGTTTCTGCAATAATATTTACTTTGGCAATTTCTTCATTATTTAAAGTATAAGTAATTTCCCCAAGTTTTTGCCCTTTGGAAATAGGGGCAGAAACATTTTCTGGTATGTTAAGTGTTTGAGAAATATTACCATCTTGCCCTTTTTGTATTAATACACCTGTATCTTGTTCTAATACAGCATTTACAGCATTAGAAACACCTTTTCCGACAGATACTTGTTTTAAAATATCATTTTTAGAAGCTAATTTTTTATACTGAAAATTGCTAAATCCATAGTCTAGTAATTTTTGAGCTTCTTCAAAACGAACTTTAGTAGAAGGAGCTTTCATAATTACTGCTATTAAAGATAAATCATCACGAGTAGCACTAGCAGATAAGTTATATAAAGCAACAGAGGTAGAGCCCGTTTTTAGACCTGTAGCACCTTTATAGTTACGAATTAATTTATTGGTATTTACAAGCTCAGATTTTCCATCTCTTAAAGTATCCATATAAATAGTAGTATACTTTGTAATATCTGGATGATTATTAAGCAATTCTCTTGACATTAAAGCAATATCATAAGCGGAAGTAACATGCCCATCTTCATCAATACCATGGCAATTTTTAAAAGTAGTATCATTCATACCAAGTTCTTTTGCCTTTTCATTCATTCTTTGTACAAAAGCTTCTTCAGAACCTGCAATATATTCTGCCATAGCAACTGTACAATCATTAGCAGAAACAACACAAATAGCTTTTAACATTTCATCTACAGTTAGTTCTTCTTTTACATCAAGCCAAATTTGAGATCCACCCATACCAGCAGCATTTTCAGAACATGGAATTTTATCTGTATAACTTAATTTGCCAGAATCTATTTGCTCCATAATAAGCAAAAGAGTCATAACCTTGGTTACACTAGCAGGTCTTAATTTTTCATGCATATTATGATTATACAAAACTTTTCCAGAATGTTGTTCAATTAAAACAGCACCACCGGATTGTAATGCTAAATCTGTAGACTGTGTATTTACCAAACTAGTATTTAAATTCGCATTCGTTGTTTGTGTTTCATTTAAAGGTTTTGTTTCTGTAGACCATACATATAAAGTATCAGAAGCATAGGAGATATTCATAATGAAAAATAGAATATTTGCTGTTAAAAACAGTAGTGTAAAACATAATAAAAATACTTTAAAATAAAATTTATTTTGTACCATAAAAAATCCTCCAAATACAAGAATTACTAAATTGTATTTGAAGAATTTTTAATTTATACCCATTTTGGCTTAAAATTTAAAATTCTAAGCGAGATTTTGGATAAAATATAAATTATAAAGTATAAATTATAAATGGAACAAAATCAATTTTTAAACAGTTGTAATTTTCATAATTCTTACAATTACTTCTTTTGAAGTAACCTCTGCTTTAATTTTAATATCATAACCTGTATTATTTTCAAATTTTAAATCTAATTCATCATAAACAACAGTAGCATCTTTGCCTTCTTCTACATAACCAACATCTTTACCATGTTCATGTCTTTCTGTTACTTTAAGACCATCTACTTTTAAAACAGCATCATATAAAGTGGTACTTACTTGACAATTTCCTCCACCATAGCCTTTTTCTTTTTTGCCATCTACAATAATACCAGCTTTTTCATAACCTTTTTGTGGAGTAGGATTTCCAACAACATCATTAAAAGAAAAGCTTTCACCATTTTTTACAATGGTATTGTTAATTTTAGAAGCAGTTAATTTTAAGTTATTATCCCTGTTTTCATCATCAACTAAAATGTCAGTAGAAAATTTTGCAATTTCTTTTTCTTTGGTTTGTGTTTCAGAAACTATTTTTTTGTCATCGTTAGAGTTAGTGGTATTATCATTTGCATTAGATTTAAAATTGTTGTTATTAGTAGTATTATTACTAGCGCTATTTGTATCTTCATTATTAGAAATTTGGGTATTAGTTCTCATTCTTGTTCCTGGTGTAGGAGAAGAATTTTGAAATTTATTAAAATAAACAAAGAAAACAACACCAATTATGATAAGAAAAGCTATTATAGCAATAATATATTTCTTCATATTTGGCTCCTTTTATTTTTTATTTTCAATAATAGTATGGATAAAAAAATAAAAAATATGAAGCCTATTTTTAACAAAATTGTAAAGAAAAATTTTGAAAAAGTGTCAATGGGGACGGAGAATTTTGACAAAATTAGAAAATATTACAAACACAATATTTACTTATTGTGTTTTTTTCCATCTTGTGCTATACTACTTAAGCTAAAACAAGGAGGAAGAAAAATGTCATTAAAGAAAAATGAAATGCTTAGTGAATATATAGAATATATGTTAAGAATAGGAATGAAAGTGGGAGAAATACAAGCTGTATTTCCAAATGTGAATGGTCAAGATATTCATGAACTTGGAAAAAAATTAGGTATTAGTACAAGAATGAGAGTGGATAATACTTTGGTTGCTCATCGTAACACTGCAGTAATTAAAAGATTTTTGCAAAGATTTATAGACGAATATGATGGAAAAAGAGATGTAAGTAAGGCAAGAGTTTTACTAAAAAATATTGATAAACTGGCACCAACACCAAATGGAAGGCAAAGAATAGCAGAAAAAAGAAAAAATGCACAAACTGGACAAATGGAGCAAGAAGAAAGATAAATACCAAAATAGCCCATTGACTTTTTTGAAAAATATAGTATAATAATTAATGTAGAACAAAGCAGAAAAATAGGAATAACTACAATTTTCTTTAAAAGGAGAAAGCAAATGATAGCTAAAATTTGGAAAAAAGTATTATTATTTGTTTTAATTATAGCTTGCTTATTTAATATTGTAAATAAAATAGTACATAAAGCTTCTATGGAAGATGAAGTAAAAGCTTCTGCACAATATGTACAAGAACAACAAGAAGCACAAGCAAATAAATAAGAGCTATTAGAGTAGAAAAACAACAAAAAAGCATAAAATTTAATGCAAAAAAATTTAAAATAGAAATAAACGTAAATGAAAAGTTAAATGCAAATAGAACACAAATAGAAACAAATTTAAAATAGCAAAATAAATACTTGAAAAACAAATAAAACTATGTTACAATAAATAACAGTGTTTATGAATAAAAATTAAGGGAGAGGTGAAGACAAAATGAAAGAAGGAATACATCCAAATTATACAGAAGCAACAATTACATGTGCTTGTGGAAATGTAATGAAAACAAATTCAACAAAAGCAGATATGAAAGTTGATGTTTGTTCAAAATGCCATCCATTCTGGACAGGAAACTTAAAAAGAGAAACAACAGGTGGTAGAGCAGATAAATTCAAGAAAAAATACGGTATTCAATAAAAATTGGTGTGAAGTAATTCACACTTATTTTTTTGTCCTATTAGAGTATTGCAAAAAATGTCATTTTGATATAAAATAAAGAAGTTATTGAAGAAAAGCATTGGAGGAAGTATTGTGGCAAAGATAGAAATAGAAAGACAATTAGAAGATATCAAAAAAGTTGCAAAGAAAAATGAAGGGAAAAATTTAACTTATAGTATTTTTACTATGGGTTGTCAATTAAATGAAAACGATTCTGAAAAACTATGTGGTATGATGGAAGAAATGAATTATACCAAAACAGAGGATCTTTCCAAGGCAGACTTAATTGTATTTAATACTTGTTGTGTACGCGAAAATGCAGAAGACAAGCTATTTGGCAAATTAGGAGAGGTAAAAAAATACAAAGAAGCAAAAGGTACTATTATTGCCATTGGTGGTTGTATGATGCAAGAAAAGCATATTGTGGACAAACTAAAACAAAGTTATCCTTTTGTGGATATTGTATTTGGACCACATACTCTTCATCAATTTCCACATGACTTATATCAAATTTTAAATAATCGTACCAGAATAGAAGATATTTTAGATATTGATGGAGATGTCATAGAAGGACTTCCTATTAAAAGGGATGATACCATTAAAGCATCTGTAGCTATTATGAATGGTTGCAATAATTTTTGTAGTTATTGTATTGTTCCTTATGTAAGGGGAAGAGAAAGAAGTAGAGAGCCAAAAGATATTTTAGAGGAAATAAGGCAACTAGCGAAACAAGGTTACAAAGAAGTAATGCTATTAGGTCAAAATGTAAATTCTTATTTAAGAGTAGAAAAAGAAAAAGGCATTTTTTTTGAAGAATATGAAGGTGTAAACTCTTTTGCTACATTACTTAGGGCTGTTAATAAAATAGAAGGAATAGAAAGAATTCGTTTTATTTCACCACATCCAAAAGATTTTACACAAGATGTAATAGAAGCAATAAGAGATTGCAATAAAGTATGTAAACTAATACATTTGCCACTTCAATCTGGAAGCACTAACATTTTAAAAGACATGAACCGCAAATATACCAAGGAACAATACTTAACTTTAGTAGAAAACATGAAAAAACAAATACCAAATTTAACCTTATCTACAGATATTATTGTAGGTTTCCCAGGGGAAACAGAAGAAGATTTTGCAGATACCTTAGACGTAGTAGAAAAAGTAAATTTTGAACAAGTATATATGTTTATTTACTCTAGAAGAGTAGGAACTCCTGCAGACAAAATGGAAAATCAAATTCCAGAGGAAGTAAAACATGAACGTTTTAACAAATTAAAAGCGCTAGTAGAAAAACAAATTGCGGAGAAGAACAAAGAATATGTTGGTACTATTCAAGAGGTTTTAATAGAAGGAAAAAGCAAAACGAATGAAAAGCTATTAACTGGTAGAACTGATTCTAACAAAGTTGTGGTACTAGGGGCAGAAGATAAATGCATTGGAAAAGTATTACCTATTAAAATTGTTTCTGAGCATATGTGGTATTTAAAAGGCGAAGTTTTGGAAAAATAAATTGATATAAAGTTGTAAAAATTTGAAAGCAAAACAGTAAAAAAGAGAGGAAGTAAAAAATATGGCAGAATATTCACCTATGATGCAGCATTATTTGAAAACAAAAGAGGAATATAAAGATTGTATTTTATTTTATCGTTTAGGCGATTTTTATGAAATGTTCTTTGATGATGCAATTACAGCTTCAAGAGAGTTGGAATTAACTTTAACAGGAAAAGATTGTGGTCAAGAAGAAAGAGCTCCTATGTGTGGAATTCCGTTTCATGCAGCAGAAACCTATATTGCAAGATTAATAGAAAAAGGATATAAAGTAGCTATTTGCGAACAATTAGAAGATCCAAAATATGCAAAAGGAATTGTAAAAAGGGATGTAATTCGTGTTGTAACTCCAGGAACAGTCATGGAAACCAATTTACTAGAAGAAAAGAAAAATAACTACATTATGTCTATTTATAAAAATGGAATCTTTTATGGACTTGCTGTTTGTGATTTAACAACAGGGGATTTTAGAACTACGCAAATTAAAGAGCAAAACAATTTTATTACCTTGATGGATGAAATTTCAAGATACTCTCCTGCTGAAATTGTAGTAAATGAAATGATGTATAATTCTACTCAAGAAATTGAAAAAATAAGAGAAAGATTTCATTGCTATATTTCTATGTTAGAAGAAGAACATTTTGATGCAGAATATGAACTATTTGAAGCAAAATATGAAGTAGTAGATGAAAACGAACAAAAAATAGAAGACATGAAGGAACAATTATTTTGCATTGCAGCAAGTAATGGCCTTTTACACTATTTAAAAGAAACACAAAAAAATAACTTAGACTATATTCATAAAGTGTATTTATATCGTACTACACATTATATGAACTTAGATATTAATGCAAGAAGAAACTTAGAAATTACAGAAAAATTAAGGGACAAAAGTAAAAAAGGAACACTTTTATGGGTACTAGACAAAACCTCAACTTCCATGGGAGGAAGACTTTTAAGAAGATGGCTTAATGACCCATTAGTAGACGTATGTAGAATTAACCAAAGGTTAGAAGCAGTAAAAGAATTAAAAGAAGATATTATTTTACGTGGAGATATTATCGATAGCCTAAAAAAAGTGTATGATATTGAAAGATTAGCAGGAAAAATTTCTTATGGAAGTGCGAATGCAAGAGACTTAATTTCTCTTAAAAATTCTGCAAGACAATTGCCAGATGTAAAACGAATTTTATCAGGTACTAAAACACCTTTATTACAACAATTATACCAAGAATTAGATACATTAGAAGATATTGAACAAATTATAGATAAGGCAATTGTGGACGACCCTCCAATTAGTGTAAAAGAGGGAGGAATTATTAAACTTGGTTACAATGAAGAAATAGACCATTTAAAAACTGCTACAACAGACGGAAAAAATTGGGTATTAGACATAGAAAGTAAAGAAAGAGAAGCTACTGGAATTAAAGGACTAAAAGTAGGTTTTAATAAAGTATTTGGCTATTATATTGAAGTAACAAAATCTAACCTATCCTTAGTGCCAGATACCTATATTAGAAAGCAAACCTTAACCAATTGTGAAAGATATGTAACAGAAGAACTAAAAAAGGTAGAAAACGAAATCTTAGGAGCAGAAGAAAAAGTAGTTAACTTAGAATATAATGCTTTTTGTGAAATTAGAGATGCTATTGAAAAAGAAATTATTAGAGTTCAAAAATCAGCAAGTATTATTGCTACTCTAGATGTTTTGGCATCACTTGCAACAGTAGCAGATGAAATGAACTATGTAATGCCAATTGTAGATAATAGCGGAATTATTGATATTAAAGATGGACGTCATCCAGTTATTGAAAAGATTTTGCCAAGTGGCAGTTTTGTAGAAAATGATACTTATTTAGATAAAGGAAATAATCGACTTGCTATTATTACAGGACCAAATATGGCAGGTAAATCTACTTATATGAGGCAAGTTGCATTAATTACCCTAATGGCACAAGTAGGAAGTTTTGTTCCAGCTTCTTATGCAAGAATTGGAGTAGTAGATAAAATATTTACAAGAGTTGGCGCATCTGACGATTTAAGTATGGGACAAAGTACTTTTATGGTAGAAATGATGGAAGTAGCCTCTATTTTAAAAGAAGCTACCAGCAACAGCTTAGTTATTTTAGACGAAATAGGAAGAGGAACTTCTACTTATGATGGACTTTCTATTGCTTGGGCAGTAGCAGAATATATTTCGGACAAAGAAAAATGTGGGGCGAAAACTCTATTTGCAACACACTACCATGAATTAACCTCTTTAGAAGATAAAATAGAAGGAATTAAAAACTACTCTATTGCAGTAAAAGAAAAAGGAGAAGATGTTATCTTCTTAAGAAAAATTGTACCAGGTGGAACAGACGAAAGTTATGGTGTGCATGTTGCAAAACTTGCAGGAGTACCACAAGTAGTTACCAAACGTGCAAACGAAATATTAAAATCTTTGGAAAGAAAAAGTATTTTAGGAGAAAAAGCACAAGAAAAAGAAAATAAAAAAATAGCAGCAGGGCAATTAGACTTATATAATTACAAATTAGCAGAAATTGCCCATGAGCTAGACAAAGTAGATTTAAATCAATTAACACCAATAGAGGCATTAAATACGTTAATGAACATGAAAGAAAAGATGAAATAGGCTTTTTAAGAATATTGGGAACTTCAGAAAGAAGAAAGAAAATAAATAGATTATACAATAATAACTTATAAAGAATAAAGGTTTATAGGTAAAACCTTTATAAAAAACCTAAATATAGTATACAAGGAGAATAAAGTGAAAACAAAACAAATAGCAACTGGAAAAGTACAAGAAAAATCAAATAAACAATTTATGATTTTATCTGCCATAGGAATTGTACTAGTAGTTGTTTCCCATTTTGCAGGTAGTATTCATGTGTTAAGTGATGTTTTCCCTTATTCTTCTTTTTATATGTCTTTATTTATCTTTATTTCAGGTTATTTTTATAGCATCAAAAAAGAAGAGCATGTATTACAATCTATTTGGCATAAATTTAAAAAAATTATGATTCCATTTTTTATTATCAACTTATTTTATGGTATCCTTTGTACCATTATGAGAAACATAGGAATTGTAAACTATGGGGCGCCTATTAGTCTATATACATTATTTGTACAACCATTTATTAATAACAGTCAATTTGTATTTAACTTTCCTTCATGGTTTGTGCCAGTTTTGTTTGTTACTTATTGTGTATATTTATTAATTCATAAATATATGATTCGTAATAAAAAGCTTAATGAATATATTGCTTTAGTTATATTCATTATTTTTAATATGCTTGCAATATATTTTCAAGATATTGCAAGACAAGAAGATTTAAGGACATTGCTATTAAAAGTAGCTTTCTTTCTTCCATTTTTTGAAATTGGATATCTATATAAAACCTATTGGCAGAAATACGAAGACAAATTTAATACTCCAATTTATTTAGCAATTTTAATGGTTATCAATTTAGTGTTAATCGGTATTTTTGGAGATTTAAATTATGATATGCACGAATTTTCAGGATTTAGTCCTTATGTTTTTTTACCACTTATTACATCCATGACGGGAATTTTGTTTTGGCTAAGAATATCCAGAATTTTAGTAAAATGTGTTGGAAACAATAAAATAGTAAACACTATTAGCAACAATACATTTTCAATTATGTCACACCACTTTATTTACTTATTTGCCTTTAATATGATTTTGTACGTAATTAATTTAAAATGGGCAGTGCCATATTTTGATACAGAAAAACTAGCAAATGCTTGGATATATATTTACGAAGTTCCAAACTGGAACATGCTATTACAAGCCCTTTATGTAATTCTTGGAATAGGAGGACCAATCCTAGGAAAGAAAGTTTGGGATTTAGTAATTGGAAAATTAAAAAAAAATAAACTAATGAAAAAATGGTAAGCTTAAGAAAAATAGGCTTACCATTTTTTACTCTTATTGCTATTATTGAGCATTTTATATTTGCTATTTATAAGATTAGTCATTTTCATATAAATCTTTAATATAAACGTCTTTTTCCTCAAAATTATCTATAAAACCAACTTTAGCTTTATTGTGTTCAACTTCTTGAATCCAAACAGGTCGCTCTTGGTAAAAAACATCTGCTTTTTCTTTATTTTTCAAAATTTCATAAACTCTTGTTATTTCCATAAACACCATCCTCCGTTTTCTTATAATCTTAAAATAAGTATATACAAGTTAAATTAATTTTATTCAAATAATTTAATACCATTACTAAATATTGTCTGTTTAAATTTATTATAAAAAAGAATAGTTGACGAAATGGAACATAAGATATACAATAAATAGGCAATAAAAAGAAAGGAGTTTCGTATAATGTTATTTATTATACGAGAAAGATATTTATGAAAATACAATTTAACGAAGAAACAAGAGAAATAGCAGAAGAAAACAAAACAGTAGCAGAAATTTTTGAAAAAGAAATACAAGAAAATAGCAAAAGAATCATTGCTTGTAATTGCAATAATGAAATTAAAAGTTTGAATTATGTTCCAAAAGAAAACGATAAAATTACTTTTGTAGATATTCAATCAAGAGATGGCAGAAGAACCTATATTAGAGGAATTTTATATGTTATGAGTATGGCATTTCACGAATGTTATCCAGAAGCTTTGTTATCTATTAATTATCAACTAAACAATGCCATGTATTGTGAAGTAGACAATATGGAAGTAACCCAAGAAATGATAGATACGGTAGAACAAAAAATGAAAGAGCTTATTGAGGCTAATTTACCAATTAGAAAAGTAGAAATGACAAAAGAAGAAGCAGAAAAATTTTATGAAAAAGAAAATACATTAAGAGGTAGATTACAACTAAGTAATGAACAAAAAGAAGAAGTATCTTTATATTTCTGCAAAGACTATTACAATTACTTTTATGGAGTTATGCCAATTACAACAGGAATGGTATCTATATTTGATTTATTACCATATCATGATGGATTATTACTTCGCTATCCATCTAAACAAAATCCATTTGCTTTAGAAAAAGCAGGAGCTAGCAAAAAATTAATTTCTACTTTAGATGAGTATAAAGATATTCATCGTGTATTAGATGTACATACAGTATATAAATTAAATAAACAAATTAAAGAAGGAAAGGCTTTGGACTTAGTACTTCTTGCTGAAAGTTTACACGAAAAGAAAATATCAGACATTGCAGACCACATTATTAAGAAAAATGGAGTAAAAGTAGTGCTTATTGCAGGACCTTCTTCATCTGGCAAAACTACCTTTGCAAAGAGATTGGGTATTCAATTACGACTAAATGGATTAAAGCCAGTTACCATTTCAGTGGATAATTACTTTGTAGAAAGAAAAGATACGCCACTAGATGAAAATGGTCAATATGACTTTGAATGTCTAGAAGCAATTGATTTAAATCTATTTAATGAACATCTTACTACTTTATTAAATGGTGGAGAAATTAATTGCCCAACCTTTAATTTTAAAACAGGCCATAAAGAATACCTTGGAAACACCATGAGACTAGCAAAAGATGAAATATTAGTGATAGAAGGAATACATTGTTTAAATGACAAATTAACTGCTTCTATTCCAAAAGAAAAGAAATACAAAATTTATATTAGTGCATTAACTGTGCTAAATATAGATTATTATAATAGAATTTCTACTACAGATAGTAGGCTATTAAGAAGAATGGTAAGAGACCATAATTTTAGAGGATACTCAGCTTTACATACTTTACAAATTTGGCCTTCTGTAACAAGGGGAGAAGAAAAACATATTTTCCCATTTCAAGATGATGCAGATAGTATGTTTAACACTTCTTTAATTTATGAAATTTGTGTATTAAAAAAATATGCTATGCCATTATTAGCACAAATAGATAGTACTTATCCAGAATATGCAGAAGCAAAACGTCTGCATGAATTCTTAAAATATTTTGAAAATATTGAAGATAAATATGTTCCAGCAAATTCTTTACTACGAGAATTTATAGGAGGAAGTGTTTTCGACCAATAGGGACGTTCCTTTTTGGTCGAAAATCAACCACTGGGGACACTCCTTCTTCAAAAGAAAAAAGAAAATACAAGTAAATAAAAACAAGGAGTGTCCCTCTTGGCTGAAAAGGAGAAATAAGAAAATGGGAAGAAAATTTACAAAAATAGATGAAGGATTTATTTGTGAAAATTGTGGGAAAAAAGTAGAGCCATTAGGATACACTTGCCGCAATCATTGTAATTATTGCTTACATTCTAAGCATGTGGATATTAATCCGGGAGATAGGGAAGAAACATGCCATGGTTTATTAGAACCAATTTCTGTTGAACTAGATAGCAAAAAAGGCTATGTTATTATTTATCGTTGTCAAAAATGTGGAGCCATTCGTAAAAATAAGGCTGCTAATGATGATAATAAGGACTTACTAATTGAATTAACAGCACGACATTAATTTATAGAAAAAGGAACACGCTTGGTGTTCCTTTTTCTATACTTCTCTATAAAAATTCCCATTTGTATATTGATTTCCTTCTAATTTTTCTCTGTTATATGCACTTTTAATAACATGGTTCATTTGTTCAATTGTTTCATCAATCATATCAATTCTTACAGAGGTAATAGGCAAATCCTTGGTTGTAATAGAAAGGGTTTTACTATTACAAATTAAGCTTACAGTTTGAATATTATCAGGAATCACTCTAAAGCGTAACCCCATTCTATCTTTTAAATAATAAGTGTTATCCTTATTACAATTAACTCCACAATCAGGGTAGCAGGCATTTGTTTTTCCTAAAAAGCAATAATTGGTTGCCATAATAGGAAGATTGCCATAAACAATTAATTCTGTATCTAAATCAGAAGTAGATAAAATTTCACTAATTCCTTCTACATTTAATTCTCTAGATAGCGTAATTCGATTTAATCCTAGCTTTCTATATTCTTCCATGGTATGATTATTAAACACATTTAAGGAATAGTTCCCTACAAAATCATATTGCCCTTTATATTTTTCCAAAAAGGCAAAGTCTGCTAAATTAGAAAGTACGAATCCTTTAATCGAAAACCTAGAAGTTATATTATCTAAGGAATTAATTAAAATATTTTTATAATTTGCTTTAATAATAGTTGGTAAATAAATGTATAAATCATAATTTTCTGATAAGTAGTCTATAATAGCTGTATATTTTTTATCTACAAACAACTTTAAAGCAAGATAAATTCTGCTAATTTTTCCTTTTTCTAATTTTGTATAATCATAATCTACAAATAAATGCCTTAAAGATAATGAAATGTTAGGATGTTCCAATTTTGGAATATAGGTAATAGTTTCCCCTTGTTTACAAGAGACAAAAGGAAGCTTTCTTTTGGCTTTTTGAATGATTTGCTGTTGCAATTCTTCTAAAACATTTCTTCTTAGTTCATTTAAAGTACTAATACTTGGCACATATAAGCCATCATCTAAAAATACCTTTATATTCTCAAAATAATAGGGGGTATTATTGGTTTTTGAAATTTGTTTTACTACTCTTTCTACACTAATAGGCGTCTTTAAAGCTTCTATTGGAAGAATATTTGAAGTTTTTTCTATACGAATACCATGGTACAAACCAATAGGATGCATTTCGTTAGTGGTAAATACTTCCATTGTAATTGGCTTGTTTTTCTGAATCGTTACATTACAATTTAAAGCTACCTTTTTATTTTCACAATTACTATATGAATTTTTTGCCTTTTCGCTCAATTCTTTACTAGCAATACGAAATACTTTATCGCCAACTTGAATATTTCCTTTCATACGACCTATTGTTACAGTCATACCGCTAGAGGCTTCTCTTAAATTTTGATTTTTGCTCATCAATTCAGATACAAAATATTTGAAACTTTCTTTAGAAACTGCAATAGAATCTCCAATTTGTAAAGGTTCTTCTAGTTTTAAGGTAATATAGCCTTTATTACTATTATATTTTTGAATATTGCCAAGCTCAATTCCAATATTATTAGGTTTTTCAGGATAGATTAAGTGTCTATTAGGCTTAGAATCCAAATGCCCACTAGAAAATCCACCACGATTAAATACTTGCATTAATTCCATATAATCTTTTTCATCAATAATAAAATCTTGGTTATTATAATACATATCAATATATTTACGATAAATTCTGGTAACAGTTGCTACATATTCAGGGCTTTTCATACGTCCTTCTATTTTTAAACAAGTAACGCCTGCCTGTATTAAACGAGGAATATAGGCAAGACCACATAAGTCTTTGGGACTAAGCAAATAACCTTTATCTAAAGTTTTGGTTTCGTGAGTCTGATTGTTTTCGGCTTGCAATTCATAAGGAAGTCTACAAGGACCAGCACATTTTCCGCGGTTAGCAGAACGACCACCAACTACACTGGAAAATAAGCATTGGCCAGAGTAACTAATACATAATGCTCCATGGATAAAAGTTTCTATTTCAATATGAGTATTATGACAAATATGTTCTATTTCGTCAATGGAAAGTTCACGAGAAAGAACAGCTCTTTTAAATCCTAATTTTTCTAATTCTAAAACACCTTGCAAATTATGGGCGGTCATTTGTGTACTTGCATGAATTGGCAAGTCTGGAAGCTGTTCTATTAAAAATTTAGCCAAACCTAAATCTTGTACAATAATGGCATCAATTCCAGCTTCATAGGCAGTTTTAGCAAGTAAAAAAGCTGATTCAAATTCGGAATTTTTAATTAAGGTATTCAATGTTAAATTGGTTTTTACATTTCTAATTTTGCAATAATCAATGGCTTTTTGCATATCTTGCATAGTAAAGTTAGCAGCAAAAATTCTAGCATTAAATTCATTTACACCAAAATAAACACAATCGGCACCATTTTGAACAGCAGCTTTTAAGCAATCCCAATCTCCAACAGGGGATAGAAGCTCTATTTTATTCATCTCAAAAAATCCTCCATTTTGTATTTTATAAATAAACCTCTTTTGTTCTTTATTTCTGTATTTTTATGCCGTACTTATTGTAACACATTTTTCTTTTTTTGCATACTATTATATAGAATTCAAATAAAAGGAGGAAAAAATATGCCAGAAGAAAGAGATTGTGGTTGCTCATGCAATAATAATGGACGCTGTGGAGGACTTTTTAATAATTTATTTAATGGTTGTGGATGTGGTAATGACAATACTATTTTATTCTTTATTATAGTATTTTTATTACTATTCACTAATTTTGGTTGTGGCTGTGGTTGCAACAGATAAAGTATGCAGTAAAACCATAATGAATACATGAAAAATATTTGTGAATTTTGTGTAAATATTTTGACAAAATTCACTTTTTTTTCATTTTTAATTGACGCAAAAAAGGAAGAATGTTATACTATTTTTGTAAAAATTGTTGTAAAAAAATAATGATGACTATATAGCAATTACAACAATAAAATAAGGCAAAAAACAAATTGCAAAAGTTATAAAAACTCAAAATACTAAAGGCAAAAACAAAAATATACTTTATAATTAGGAGGAAAAAATGTTACCCAAAAGCATTTTTATGATTACTAAATTAATTAGTTCTTTATTAATAATTTTATTATTAGCAAGCTTATTTTCTCTATTTTTTACTACAAAAACGCAAGCAAGTTATGATAGTAAATTTAAAAATTATCCGGGATATGAAGAATTGCTTAAAGACTTACAAGAAAAATATCCAAACTGGGAATTTGAATTGTATGACACAGGTCTTAGTTGGCCAGAAGCTATTATAGAAGAATCAACAGGACACCATAATCTAAATCAAGTTTCATCTAGCAGTGGTAGTGCATGGAAATGTTCTTGTGGTACAGGTGGCGCAGGTTGGTCTTGTGCTTCTACAGCAGCTGTAGCATATTACATGGATCCTAGAAATTCTTTAAATGAAGACTATATTTTTCAATTTGAACAACTAACATATGACCCAGATATTCAAACAAAATCAGGAGTAGAAACAATTTTTTCAGATTGTAATTATATGCAAGGAAAAATTACATATTATGACACTAATGGAAAAAAGAAAACAATAGATAAAACTTATATAGATGTTATTATGGAAGCAGCAAAAAAATATAATATAAGCCCATATCATTTAGCTTCTAGAATACGCCAAGAACAAGGAACAACTGGTAGTACTGCTATTACAGGAACTTGGAGTGAATGTGGTGGAATATATAAAGGTTACTATAATTACTTTAATGTTGGAGCATTTGGAGCAGAGACAGATTTTGAAGTAATGGAAAACTGCTTAGAATGGGCTAAAAATAAAGGATGGACAGATCCAGAAAAATCTATTATGGGTGGAGCCGCAACACTTGCAAATGACTACATAAGTAGTGGGCAAGACACCTTATATTTCCAAAAATTTGATGTTGTTCCAGAAGATGACTATTATGTATGGCAATATATGCAAAATGTAGCAGCTTCTAAAAACGAAGGAGAAGCAATTAGAGAAGCCTATAGAGAAATGGGAATGCTTACCAAAACTTCAAAAATAAAATTTAAAATTCCAGTTTATGACAACATGCCAGAGCAAAAAGCTTCAATGCCTGGAATGGAAACTATTGTTACACAAGATGTGCAAATTAATGCAAATGATGTATGTGTTCAAAGTGGAAAAGGAACCAATTATTCTGCAATTACTACCTTAAAAAAAGGTACTAAAATATTAAGAATAGAGTTAGATAATAGCAAAGACTCTAGTGGAAGGTATTGGGATAAAGTAGTATTAAATGATGGAAAAAAAGGATATATTTCTAGAGAGTATTTAACACAAATTTCTCTTCAAAGTAATTGTAATGAAACTTATATAGTTTCAGCATATACCAATTTTAGAAATGGACCAGGAACAAAAGGAAATATTACTACAACCATTATTAAATTACTTTCTCCAGGTCAAATGCTAACAGTAGTAGAAAAAGGTAAATATGAAAATGTAGATGGAGAAGCTTGGTACCGTGTAAAACTTTCAGATGATACTTATGGTTATGTAGGAACAGGCTATATAGAACCATATGATCCAGAAACTAGTCAAGTAGATAAAGTAAAAGTAGTATGCGGTGATGGTATTAATATAAGAAGAGAGCCAAGTACAAAATCTGATATTTTAAAAGCAGTTGCTAAAGGAACTATATTAACTAGAACAGAAAAAGATGTAAAAAGTTCTGATACTAAATATACTTGGGACAAGGTAACTACTTCTAGTGGTGTAGTAGGGTATGTGGTAAGAGAAGATCCAGACACTAAAGAAGCTTGGATTGAGTCTTTAGATGGTGGAAACAATTCTGGTGGTGGAACAACAAATGGATTTAAAATAGAAGAAAGTAATATGATTTGTGAACCTAACATAAAAGTAAGTGATATTAAAAAAGTACATGAAGGTGCAGTTGTAAAAAATGGAAGTTCTACTATTGCTAACAGTAGCAATGTAGGTACAGGGTATAGCTTAACATATGATGGAAAAACTTATACAGTAATTGTATTGGGAGATTCCAATGGTGATGGAAATGTAGATTCATCCGATTATGTTAGAGTGAAAAACGGAATAAGAGGAAAAGAAAAATTAACGGATAGTCAAAAAGAAGGAGCAGATGCTAATAGCGACGGTAATATGGATTCCTCAGATTATGTAAAAATTAAGAATTTTATAAGAAACAAAGAAACAATTACTGTTAAATAGGAGGATTTCTAATGAAAAAAAATATAAAAATATTTCTAACTATAGTAATCACTATACTAATGTTATTAGTTGTTTTACAAAGCGATAGTAAAGCTGCAAGTTTTAATGCATCAATTTCAAAAACTTCTGCAACAGTAGGAGATAGTATAACAATCACTATGAATGCAGATAATGCAGCAGGAATGTATAACGTAAGCATTAGTGGTTCAGCTGTTACTTTATCATCTGGAAGCAATTCAGAATGGATTGAAAATCAAAGCTTAACCTTAACATTAAAAGCTGCAAAAGCAGGAACTTCAACAATTACAGTAACTTCTAGTGATATGACGGACTTAGATGATAGCTCAAATAAATTAAATGTTACTAAAACATTTACAGTTACAGTAAAAGAAAAATCAACAAGTAGCGGTAGTTCATCATCTAGCGGAAGTAGTTCTTCAGGAGAAAGTTCAAGCAGTGGAGGAAGTAGTAGTGGAAGTACCACCACTAAAACTCCAACTTTTACGAGTGCCAACAGAACAGTTTATACAACTCAAACTGCTAATTTACGTTCTAGTTGGTCAACAAGCAGTAGTGCTACAACAGTACCTGCAGGAACAGCACTTACCTTAACAGGAACATCATCTGAAACTATTAATGGATATGTATGGTATCGTGTAACCTATAATGGGGCTACAAGATATATAGCTAATTATTTAGTATCTAATACAAAACCACAAGAAACCAAAGAAACTGAAAAATCAGATAATAATGACTTAGCTTCTTTAACAATTGAAGGGATTACTCTAGAACCAAGCTTTAGTAAAGATGTTACGGAGTATACTGTACAGTTAGCAGAAGAGGTAACAGAATTAACAATTGATGCACAAGCAGAAAGTGGAGAAGCAGAAGTTGAAATAGATGGTAATAAAGATTTACAAGATGGAGAAAATACCATAACAATTACAGTAACTGCAGAAGATGGAACTACAAAAGAATATACTATTAAAGCAATAAAAGGCGAAAGTGCGAATGTAGTAGATAATTCTGTTTTAAAATTATCTAACCTAGAAATTTCAAGAGTAGACTTTGCTGGTATATTTAATCCTGATACCCATTCTTATGAATTAAACTTAAATATTTCAGTTAAGAATTTAAATATTACAGCAACACCAAACCAAGAAGATGCAACTGTAGAAATTATAGGCAATGAAAATTTTGTAGAAGGAGAAAACATGGTTACTATCCTTGTTACTTCTGCAGATGGAAGCCAAACAGCAACTTACCAAATTAAAGTAATTATGCCATCAGAAGCAATAGAAAATAAAGATAATATTCAATTTTATCTAATTTGTGGAGGAATTGTCTTGGCTACTATTATTGTTATTATTATAGTAGTTGTTATCTTTAGAAAAAGAAAAAATAGTGCTACCTATGAAGAAGAGGAGATAGACAATCCTTATACTTCACCACTAACACAAACAAATAATGAAGAAGAAAATACAAAGCAAACTAAAAAGAGGCAAAAAGAAGAAATAGAATCACAACAAGAAGCTGAAGTGGAAAAAACTAAAAAAGAGAAAAAGCCTAAAAAAGAAGCAACACTAGATGAATTCTTAGATACCTCAGAATTAGATGAAAAACCAAAACGCCCAAGAGGAAGACATTCTAGATAGACATAAATTGCAAAAACTCAAGAAAATAAAAATGAAGTTCTAATTTTTAGACAGTATAAGGTATGTAAATAAAGTAAGAACACAAATTTTAATTTGTGTTCTTACCAATAAATGCTACTGTAGCTCAGTTGGTAGAGCAACAGATTCGTAACCTGTAGGTCGGCAGTTCGATTCTGCCCAGTAGCTCCAATATTATGAAAGCTTGGAATATTTCCTAATACTGCTTTTTAGTTTTACAATTGTTTTAATTGTTATTTTCAAATAATTCTTTAATATATAAATCTCTATTTTTTAATTTGTGGCTTTTACCTTGCAATAGATTTTCAAAAAACATTACTAAATAATCAAATGTAGGATAAATTCCTTTTGGAATATTTCCATAGTTACTTCTAACTAAAGCATTTCTAAAATATAAACTGTGGTCTTTAAACATATCATTATTAACATTAAATCCTATATTGTTAAGATATTTTTCGATAAATACTGCTGTTGTTCTTGTGTTACCTTCTCCAAAAGGGTGTACTTGCCAAATACTTGAAGTAAATTTTGCAATATGTTTTATCAATTCATCTTTATTTAGTTTTGAATAATCAAATTCTTTTTCTTCTTTAAAATCATAATCCAAGTAACTTTCGATATCTTGATAATTTACATATTTAACAGTATCTCCATTAAGAATTTCCTCTTTTTTGGTAATATTATAATTTCTATAATTACCTGCAAAATCATAAATATCTTTAAATAAATATTTATGAATATTCTTGAAAGTGATAGGGCTAAAGCCAAAACTTTTATCTTCTAGCAGTTGAGCAATTCTTAAGGATACTAAGTCACATTCTTTTTCTCTTTGAATGTTTATATCTTTATAATTTTGCGTTTCATAATATGTTTTTAATAAGTTTTCTACTTCATTATACTTTAATTCTCCATTAATATTTTTTTGAGCGAGGCCTAATAAATATTTAGAAGGCTCTAAATTATCAACCTTATTTAATCCAATACCAGTATTCCAATATTCTTGTTTTTTTGTAATATCAGTTGTTTCATTTTCAATTATATAATTTCCTTCATTAGACATATAAAAAACTCCTAAACTTCTTTTAAAACTACTCTTATATTATATCATAAAATGCTTAATATTACTATACTTTTAGTTTTTTCCTTAATAAAATTTTAGCTTGTCAATTGAAAAGTCAATAAAAATGGTCAATTGAAATAAGATGTTATCAGCACTTATAATTGACAAATTATGTTTACTAGAGTATAATAAATATTGTTCTAGTATATACTAGACTTAACTTTTATACTCCTGTTTTTCTACACAGGTTATAATAAACAGCTATTGTAAAATAACTATTTTGAGGAGGAAAATATATGCTTATTTTGCTTTTAGCCATTTTGATAATTGCTTTTGTTGCATTCTTGCTATTAAGAGTCAAATATCCATGTAATCCTCGGCATGATTTTGGTTTTTTTACATTGATGGCTTGTGTATGTGGCTTCCTTATTGCTTCTTCATTGATAGCAATTTGGAAGAATGCTATCAAAATAGCATCGGAACCTGCAATCGATGCCAAAATTGTAATGTACCAAGAAGAAAACAAAAAAATCAAACAAGATATTGACAGAATTGTACAAGAATACCTAGAACATGAGCAAGATACATTTAGTGGGTTAAAACCAGAAGATAGCTCAATTACTTTAATTACATTATTTCCTGAACTCAAATCCGATTCTTTAGTGCAGAAACAATTAGAAATTTATACTAAAAATAATGCACAAATTAAGGAATTGAAGGAGGAAAAAATTAACCTAAGTACAACAAAATGGATTTTGTACTTTGGAAGGTAATTGTAAATTGTCAGTGGGGACGGAGAATTTTGACAATATTTATAAAAAAAGTTGTCAATAATCTCCGTCCCCATTGACAACTTGACTGACACTTGCTTTTTTTGTTAATTTTTGGTATAAATATATAGTAGGAAAAAATAGAAAGGATGCAAAACAAATGGGATTTTTTGAAAAGTTAAAACAAGGTTTAAGTAAAACCAAAAATTCTTTTGATGAAAAAATAAATAATGTATTTAGCAATTTTCGTAAAGTAGACGAAGAATTATTAGAAGAACTAGAAGAAGCTCTTATTATGTCAGATGTAGGAGTAGAAACATCTACTAAAATTATTGCTAACTTAAGAAATAGAGTAAAAAAAGAAAAAATAGAAGATGAACAAGGTGTAAGAGAAGCTCTAAGAACTGAAATTAAGGAAATTCTAGATGAAGTAGATAATAGCCTAAACTTACAAACTACTCCTTCTGTTATTTTAGTAGTAGGAGTAAATGGAGTAGGAAAAACTACTTCTATTGGTAAAATTGCAAATCGTCTTAAAAAAGATGGAAAAAAAGTAGTTATTGCAGCAGCAGATACTTTCCGTGCAGCAGCAGTAGAACAACTTGAAATTTGGGCAAATCGTGCAGGATGCGATATGGTAAAAAAGGAAGAAGGAGCAGATCCCGCTTCTGTAGTGTATGATGCTATTCAAATTACCAAACAAAAAAATGCAGATGTTTTAATTTGTGATACAGCAGGAAGATTACACAATAAAAAATATTTAATGGATGAATTAGTAAAAATAAAAAAAGTAATAGATAAAGAATTGCCAGATGCTTCAAAAGAAGTATTAATGGTATTAGATGCTACTACTGGCCAAAATGCAATTCAACAAGTAAAAGCTTTTAAAGAAACAGTAGATATTAATGGCATTATTTTAACCAAATTAGATGGAACAGCAAAAGGTGGAGTCGTAATTGGTATTGTAGCAGAAAACAAAATGCCTGTTAAATTTGTAGGAGTTGGAGAACAAATAGATGACATGGAAATTTTCAATAGTAGTGACTTTGTAAAAGCATTAATTTAATAGTATTTTTCATTTATATTAATAATTTGTAAAAGAGTGAAACAAAAGTAAAGGATAATAGGTAATAAGATAATTATCTGTTTATCAATAAAAATTTAAAAATAAATTTTCTTAAGGAGGCTAAAATGAACCCAGAGGAAAAGAAAAATCAAGAACAATCAAAAAATAATGCACAAAACCAAATTAAAAATACAAAAGAAGATACAACAAATCAAAACGAAAAAGTAGAAAATATCAATAAAGAAGAAACTACCATAAATTCAAAAAGCAGAAAAACAGTAAAAAATAAAAAAAGAAAATGGATTGTACTTGCCTTTTTACTTATAGCAGTTATAGTAGGCTATGCCATTTATCGTGGAGATTACATAGAAACATTAGAATTAGGAGAGCAATATTTAAGTATTTTTTGGCAAAATTTATCTTACCAATTTTTAACCTTTGGTATCAACTTTATTGTACTGTTTTTATTAATTTATTGGACAAACCGCAGAATTCAAAAAGGATTAAAACCTTTTTTTGAAGAAGAAAAAAGACCAATGCCTAAAATGCTTAACAAATCTATTGCATTAATTGGTTCTATTATCATTAGTTTTTATGTTACTAATATGATGATAGACAAGCTAATGTTATGTATGAATGCAACAGGATTTGGCATAGCAGATCCAGTATTAGGCTATGACATTAGTTTCTTTATATTTGTACAGCCATTTATGCAATTTATGATAGTATACTTATTAGCAATAGCAGTAGGTTTAACAATTTACTCTGCTTTATATTATATTATTGCATTTAATTATTATTTTGATGGTATTAGTAGAGAAACTTTAAAGAAAAGTATTTTATTAAAACAAGCTTGCACTAATATTATTGTAATTGCATTTTTACTTGCAAGTATGATATTTATTGAAACTCAAAATGTAGGAATTCAAAAATTCTTAACATTACAAGATGGAACATCATATTCCCTTTGGGGAGCTGGTATTTCAGAAGTAACCATTAAATTATGGGGTTACCGTATTTTATCTGCTGTTATTGTGATTTCTATTTTAATGGCAGTCCATTATTTCAAAAAAGAAAATACTAAAAAGGTTATTACTTCTTTAGCAATTGTACCAGTGTATTTAGTACTTATGTTAGTAGTTTTGGTAGGATTTGAACTTATTTTTGTCGGACAAAATGAATTAGACAAACAACAAACATATATCCAAGCTAATATTGACTCTACCAAACAAGCTTATGGAATTAATATAGAAGAAGTAAATTTAGGAGAAAATGAAACTATTACAGAAGAAACATTAAATCAAAATCAAACAGTAGTAGATAATATTGTAATTGCAACACCAGAAACAGTTTTAAAAGATTTAAATGTATTACAAACTAGCAAAGGATATTATACCTATCGTACTACTTCAATAGCAAAGTATACTATTAATGGAACCTCAAATTTAGTATATGTTTCTCCAAGAGAAATTACAAATTCTACTGGAACTTATAACAACAAAACTTATGAGTATACACATGGCTATGGTGTTATTGTTACTTCTGCAACATCTGTAGATGAAAAAGGAAACTTAAATCATATACAAAAAGGATTTAATAATAGTCAAAATGATGTGATATCTATTACAGAGCCAAGAATCTATTTTGGACTAGAAACGAATGATACCGTAGTAACCAATAATAGCCAAACAAAAGAATTTGATTATCCAATTACTACTTCTACTACAGCGGAAAATGCAGAAAATGTATATGAAGGAAATGCAGGATTAAACTTAAACTTTATTGACAGATTGATTTTGGCAATTAAAGAAAAAGACTTAAAATTAGCCTTTTCTGGAAATGTAGATGCCAATAGCAAAATTTTAATTAATCGTAATATTATTGAAAGAGCAAAAACTTTAATGCCATATATTATGTATGATGAAAATCCATATTTAGTAGTAACACAAGAAGGCAAATTAGTATGGGTATTAGATGGTTATACTACTTCTAGTTATTATCCATATTCTCAAAGACTAACATTGCAAGGAGAAAATATATTAGACAAAACAGATATTAATTATATTAGAAATTCTGTAAAAGTGCTAATAGATGCTTATGATGGAACCATTAAGTATTATATTACAGATAGAAACGATCCAATTATTATGGCATATCAAAAAATCTATAAAGACTTATTTGTAGACAAAGAAGAAGCAATTTCAGAAGATATTAGTAGCCAATTTATTTATCCAGAATTTTTATATAGTATTCAAGCCGAAATTATGGAAAGATACCATAATATTCAAACTGATGTACTTTACCGTGGAGACGATATTTGGGATGTTGCTACACAAAATACAAGTAAAACCTTAACAAAAGTAGGAACAGAAATTACACCATATTATACTATGGTAAAAACAATAGATAATCATGAAGCTACATTAGGATTGGTACTACCATTTACACCATATCAAAAGCAAAATTTAACAGCTTATTTAGTAGGCAGGTACGAAAATGGTCAGCCAAGTTTAACATTATATAAATATCCAACAGATAGTAATGTATTAGGTCCAATGCAAATAGATACTCAACTAGCACAAGATGAAAGAATTGCATCTGAAATAGAAAGTCTAAATGTAACAGGAACTAGAATTACAAAAAATATGATAGTTATTCCAATTAATAATAGTTTACTTTATGTAGAACCTATTTACCAAGAATTTATGAATGAAGAAAATTCTACCCCAGTTCTAAAAAAGGTAGTAGTGGCATCTGGAAATAAGGTGGCTATTGGTGATACATTAGCAGAAGCATTAAATAATTTAGTATCACAATATGCAGTAGATATCGAAGTAGAAAATACAGATGATATTAATGGTGTAATAGAAGCCATTATAAAAGCTAATAAAAACTTACAAGATTCTAACCAAAATAATAACTGGGAAATGGCAGGAAAAGATATGGCTAGATTACAAGAATTAATTACTAAGTTAGAAGAACTACTAAAAGAACAACAAAAACAAGAAACGGAACACCAAGCACAAAACGAAATTCAGCAAAATGGTATTTTAAACGACGAACAGAATACTTTATTATTTAATAGTCTAACAAATGAACAAGGCAATGATTTAAGTAATAATATTTTTGTTAATACTGTTAATAATATGAATAATTAAACTTGCAAATATAATAACAAAAAATGTAATAACAAAATTATAATAGAAACTATTAAAAATAAGAAGAAATGAATTTATACTAAAAATAGTAATAAAATAGAAAATAAAGGAAAAGAGGATAAAAGTGGAAACCGTTGAAATACTAAGAGAGAGAGAGAGAGAGAGCTAGAATTTAAACCAATAACTAACGAAAATTTAGTTTTATTTGTTGTACAAAAATTATATTTAACATATCAAAATAAAAAAGATGGATTATGCCTAAAAAGGTGTGATTCATCTTAATTTTGTGTTAAAAAATAAAAAGGAAAGAATAAGAAAAACAAAAAATAAAAAATGAATTCTAGAAATAATGGAAGAAAATAAAAAAGAAAAAAAGTTTAAAAAATAATTACAGTTTTTAAGACTAGAACTGTGCCTTAGAAGGGAATGAAAAAATATGAAAGATGTACAAGAAATAAGATGGAAAGAAAAGAATGAGAAAAATAGTGTTAGTAGCAATCGACAAAAAGAAGGCAAATTATTAGAAAAAAATAATCAAGGAATTACCTTAATCGCCTTAGTAGTAACTATAGTAGTAATGTTAATATTGGCAGGAATCACAATCCAAACAACATTAGGAGATGGAGGGATAATTAATTTAGCTAATAAAGCAAAAGACCAACAATTAATACAAACATATAAAGATAGAATAGGAATCGTAGGAATAAATTGGTCACTCAATAGAGCATTAGATGATAGTGTAACAGTAGATGACTTATGGCAAGATATGCAAGATGCTAAAATTATTAATAATAAAGAAACAGATGTAGAAAAAGTAGATGAGAGTGGGAACTATATAATTACTGTACCAGAAGGATATAAATTCCAAATTCATATTAATGAATATGATGATGTAGAAGTAGATTATATAGGAAAAGAAGACAAACTATTGCCATATATCAATGAGATAAAAGTAATAAGCCAAACAACCAATAGTGTAGAACTACAAGTAAGTGTAAGTAGATTAAATGGAGGAAGCTTAAACTATTATTACAAAATAAAAGAAGCACCAGATGAAGATTATCAATTGTTAAAAGGAGATACAACAGAATTAACAGCAAGTATAAGCGGTTTAACAGACAAAACAACTTATGAAATAAAAGTAGAAGCAACCAATGAAAATGGAACAACAGAAAAAGAAATAGAAGTACTAATAGGAGAACTAAAAGGAACAATAAGACAAAAAGGAGAAACAGTATGGAATAATGGAACAGCAACGATTTATTTAGAAACAGATGTAGCAAATGCAGAAATATTATATCAAGTAAATACCATAGGAGAAGTATATAAACCATATAAAGATGAAGAAGGAATAACAGGGCTAAAATATGGAGATACCTTATTTGCCGTATTAAGTGATGGAACCAATATAACAGATTATACAAGTATAGATGTTAAAGAAGATTTAGAGCCACAGATTGCACAAATAACGTTAAGTTCACAAACCGCAAAAGAAGGGGAAAGTATAACAGCAACGGTAACCCATACAGATAAGGAAAGTGGAGTAGCAATTACCAATTGTAAATGGGTATATAATACAACAAATACACCAATAGGAACAGAAGAAGGAAGTTATACAGGAGGAAGTTTTAGCAGTAATGGACAAACGATTAACTTAACAGCAACAACAGCGGGGACTTATTATTTACATGTGCTAACAGTAGACATAGCAGGAAATAAAACAGAAAGCATATCAAATGCAGTAACCGTAGAAAAGAAAGTAGTAGCAGATGGAAGTTTTAGTGAAGAAAAAGGAGTAAACACACCAGATTTAGCAG
>CABUKD010000029.1 GCA_902492105.1 uncultured Clostridium sp. | reverse complement strand
TTTTACATTTTTTTGCTCTTACTCATTCAATGGTTTTAAACTAACGAAAAAATTCTTATTTTACCCTGGTTGTAAAATTTTATACGACAAAGCTCTGTGCTTTTCTAGTTTTCCTTCCACTCAAAACTATTGACCATATTTTTAGCTACAGGATCCTGTTTCTTCTGATGTTGTCTCCTCTATAAGACTATCTAATAGTTTATTGTATTCATTTGAAAGTGTGGTTGTAGAAAATATAATGCTATTACCTTTTATCTCCCACTTTCCAGAATTTTCTACTAAAAAGTCAATTACTTTTTCTGAATTTTTTAATAACAAAATCACTTCATTAATAGAATTTTCTATAGAAGCATTACCTTGTTGTTCTTCTATTTCTCCTATTAATTCTTTTTGATAAAAATCTATGTAATAGCTGTCTAAATCTTGTGTTGTTAAATAAGACATAACTTTATCTTTTGTAAAATAATTTTGATATTCATTTTTATCTTCTTCTAATTTTTGAATTGTATTGCTAATATATTGTTTTGTTTTTTCAAATTTTGGTCCATCTGTTTTATAATTTTCTACTGTTAAGCAATTCGTAATATTTTCGTCATTTAATAGTGAAGCGATTTCTATCATATTATCCAATTGATCAGATAAATATTGTTTATATGCCTTTTCTAATACAGCATAATCTCCTGTTGTTACAATACTATTTAACTTTTCACGAATTCTTTCTTCGTTAAACTCTTCTACATTAGATAAATCCAAAATTTCTTCTATTTCTGTTTTTAATTTACTTTCTTGCCTTAAATCCTGAAATACTGTATAAGCAACTGCTATAGCTAATGCTACTATAATAAGTACTAGTATAATTCCAAGTATAATAAAAATTTTCTTTTTCATATTAAATAACATCCCCTATCACATTAATAATTAAATTCTTTTTAGGAAACAATCCTTCGTAAATAGCTTCTATTGCTTGTTTTACTTCTTTAGCAGATATTTCACTAACGCATTGGCTGTAGATTAGGATATAATAATCCATATTAAATAATGTATATTCTAGTCCTTCACATTTTCTAAAACCTGCGTTTAAATAATAACGTATTCTTTTTTCAATTATAGTAAGTTCTTGTTCATTTTGGGCATTTTTTTCTGTTTCTACTTCTACCATTAGCATCTCTTTATTACCTAAAAAGTTTTTAATTGCTTCTAGCAATCTTTTTCCCACACCTTTGCCTCTATAGCCTTTTATAACAGCTAAATGGGTAATTAAGACTTTTTCTTCTTTCTCTATAGTAATAAAATATGCTACTTCTTGTTCATTTTCTTTATATACATACACATTATGAATATTTTCTTTTGTAAGTTTTAAATATCTTTTATAATCTGGTATTTCATTTCTAGAAAAATCCTTTTCCATATATTTGTATATTTCAAGGGCTTTTTCTAAATTAGCTTTTTGTATCATCCTGGTTTTCTCCTTTTTTAATTAGTAATTTTATTTATTATGCATTTTTTCTATAAGATTTATACTCTTAATTTAATTGCTTTAGGTGCATACTTATAAAATAGAATACCATATAATTTAAAATTATTCTACTATTTAAATATAAATTTTTTAAAATGTTAAAGAGAGCCTATTTTTTTCTAATGCTCTCTAATAAATTCTTTTTTACTCTGTCATTTTACTCAACATTCATCTCTGTTTTTACTTTATCTGGTAACTCATCTGTTTGTACTTCTCTCCAATTTACTACTCCTCTAAATTGCATTACTTCTAATTCTAAATAGGCATCTTCTCTTAGTTCTCTACTTGTTTTAAATTGCACTTCTTTTTCTTGTCCGTTTTGATTATAGGCTGTTAAAATATATTGATATTTCATATCATCTGTAGTAGAAATTTCTTCTAATTTAGTGTTGTCAATTTGTGTATAATATAAGTCTTTATGTACTACTAGAAAGTAGTATGCTCCTGCTATTAATACTATTATAATAACTCCAACTATAATCATTGGTATTTTTTCTTTAAAATCTTCCATGATTTTCATCCTTTCTTTTACTTATGTTTCATTTCTATTTTTCATTTCTTATTTTGCTTTTTTATTCTTCCTCTTTAATAATATTTTTACTACCTAAATAGGTCGCTAAGAAATATAGTCCATAAATTGCTCCTATAATAATAGCTGTTACTATAACAGAAGGAATTAATTCTTCTGGGGAGGCAAGTACAGCAAGCATGGATAATATAAATTTAATTCCAAAGATGGAATGGATAATTGCCAACACTAAAGGTAACATAAAGAAAATGAATATTTGTCTAAATAAAGCTTGATTAATCATCTTTTCATCACAGCCAATTTTCCTTAAAATGGTATACCTTTGTTTATTATCAGAACTTTCTGTTAGTTGTTTTAAAGCTAAAATAGCAGAACTAGCAATTAAAAAGATAATTCCTAAATAAATGGCAATAAATATAATAATAGTAGCTAATCCTTTGCTAGATTCTATTAGGCTGATTTTTGTGGTACCTTCTAAATTGATTTCTTTTTCAAATATATTTTTCATGAAAGTACTGTTTGTTTCTTCCAAAAAGGTTTTGTCAATTTCTTCTCTTTCTTCGTCATTTTTTGCATTATAATTTGCTGCTAAAAAATATTGTTCTTTCCACTCTTCTTTTAATTCAAAACTGTCTGGAACTAAAATAATTCCTGCATTAACATGACTAGAAGACATAAATATATATCCATCTTGACATTCTTGATATTTAGGGTAAAGAGTTGTTCCATTTAAAGTTAAATTGGTATTCATCTTTAATGCTTCATTTCTTAATGCTGTCATTTGGTCGAAATCGCAAAGTACCATATATTCATCATCATTTAAGTTATATTGTTGTTTTCCATAAAGTGCAGCAATTCTATTGTAGTCTGAGATTTTTATCACAGATTCAGCTACATGGTAAGTAAGCATCGGAAATTGTCCTTTTGCTGCTTCATAGTAATTTCCTAAGCTATATTGTAATGTCCATTCTGGTATAGCATAAATAGAAATGTCTGTTATGTCTTTTAGATTGTTCATATCATAACCATTATTTTCTAGCGTATAGCTTATAGGATGCCTAGAGTCCTCTTTTTGTTCTTCGGTATAATAGATTGTTTTTCCTGTATAATTATTCACATAGCTTTCTGGTAAATTAGCAGTTTTGTATAAGTTAATATCTACTGGTGTTAGCTCTTCTAATTGTGTATCTAACGCAGTTTTGATTGACAAGCTACTAGATAATACACTAATTGTCATAAATAGCATCAAACAAATAATGCTCATGCTAATTATATTTGTATTTACTTTATTATTCAATTGTCTTAATACAAACATATTGGTTCCTTTTAAATAGATTCTTTTACTAGATTGAATCATTCTTAAAATAAAGCCTGATAATGACCAGAAAATTCCAATTGTTCCTGCAATTCCCATTAAAATTGGCTGTAATAGTGCTTCTCCTGTATTTAGTTCATAAACCCCACCTGTTACTTGCCAGTAAGCATACGCTAATATTCCGGCAAGAGATTAAGAATATGAGTATGGAAAGAATAGAATTTTTTATTTTTACTTTTTCATTTTTTCTTACTGCAGTTAATAGGTTAATTAGTTTATATCTAGAAATGGTAAATGTGTTAAATAAAATAACTGCTAAATACATAACTGCAAAATAGATACAAGTTTTAATACATGCATCTTTTGAAAATACAAAAGTAAATTCACTCATGTCTGCCTCAAATAGTTTTGCTACTAATATAGACATAAACTGTGAAGCAAATACTCCAATAAAAATACCTACTGCTAAAGACAAAATACCTACTAATATGGTTTCTAATAGAATAATGGCTGATATTTGTCTTCTTCCCATACCAAGTGTCATATAAATACCAAATTCTCTTTTTCTTCTATTTACTAAAAAGTTATTGGCATATACAATTAGAAAACCTAAAATAATGGCTATAAAAACAGAAATCATACCTAGCATTTCAATCATTAATGTTATCATTTCTCTGGTAGATTGTGAAACTTGGAGCATTGCCTGTTGGCTATCTAGAGAGTTAAACATATAAAAGATTGCTACACCTAATACTAATGTTAAAAAGTAGATTGCATAATCTTTAAAACTCTTTTTCATGTTTCTTACAGATAACTTAAATAACATCGTTCAAGTCACCTCCAAGAAGTGTTTGCACCTCGATTATTTTTTCAAAAAATTGTTTTCTAGTATCTTCTCCTTTGATTAATTCATTAAAGATTTTACCATCTTTAATAAAAATAATTCTGTCTGCATAACTTGCTGTGAAGGCATCATGGGTAACTAAAAGTATAGTTGCTCCTAATTTTTGATTTAAATTTTCAAAACTTTCTAAGAGTTGTCTTGCACATTTAGAATCTAATGCTCCTGTTGGTTCATCTGCAAGCACAATACTAGGATTGGTAATAATAGCTCTTGCAGAAGCTACTCTTTGTTTTTGCCCTCCAGATATTTGGTAAGGATATTTATTTAATATATTAGCAATGTCTAGTTTTTCTGCTATTTGTTTTACCATTGTATCAATTTCATGATGATTTACCTTTTGAATGGTTAAAGCTAATGCAATATTTTCATAAGCAGTTAAAGTATCTAGCAAATTAAAATCTTGAAAAATAAATCCTAATTTTTCTCTTCTAAATTTATTTAATTGATTTCCTTTTAGTTTTGTAATATCTTGATGGTTAATGATAATTTTTCCGGCAGTTACTCTATCAATTGTTGAAATACAATTTAATAATGTAGTCTTACCAGATCCTGATGCTCCCATAATTCCAACAAATTCTCCTTCTGCCACATTAAAGCTAATACCATCAATGGCTTTGGTTAAATTAGATTTATTTCCATAATATTTTTCAATGTTTTGAACCTCCAATACATTACTCATTTTAATTTCTCCTTTCTGTATTTAATGGTATTATACAACTACTTCCTTTTCCATGCTATTGTTTAATCTTACAATTACATTACATTTTTGTAAGATATTGTTCATTTTGCCTTTTAAATATGCACAGTTCAAGGAAACTTAACCTTGTTTCAATAGGAAAAGTTATATAGAAAAAAGAGGGATAATAAAACTTAAATCATTCCCTCTTTTAATAAATTAAATTATTTTCTAGTATATAGTTATTATTTGATTTTAGAATGGATTTATTTCTTTAGCATACGTAAAAGGTATAATTTCATTATTTTTTGTTTCTATATATGCCTTTTCTCTATGCATATATTCAGAAATTTCAGAACTTTTATAATTTTTAAATTTATTCATTACTTTGTCTATAATATTTTTTTCTTCTTTGGCTATTGTTTTAATTTTATAATTTTCATTAAATTCAATTTTATATTCTTCATATTCTCTTTCATTAATAAATAAATTAGATTTAACGGAAGATAATTCAATTATTTCTTTATGTCCTATGGGTAATGCTCCATAAGGCATATGGCGATAAACTAATCCAGTAATTGTATGTTCATAGTTTTTATAACTTAAAATATCTATATACCATAATAATTTCATTAATACTACTTTTTTCATTTGCCCCATATTTTTTGTAATATAGCCTAGAATATTTTTTAATTTTTCAATATTTAATATAGTGTTTCCATTCATAATAGTTGCTTGATTGTATTCTATATATTTTGCAATTAATTCCTGTTCATTTAAAAAACTTATAATATTTTTATCAATCATATTTTTAATATGTGCATCTATTTCATAATATCTTTTAATTTTATCTTTATTCTTTTCTAATAGTTTTAAAGCAAATAACGGATTATCATTAAACTCTCGTATCATATTGTCAACACTAGTATCTTGAATTTGTTTTGTTTCATATCTAGTTATTGTAACTTCTCCCAAATTTAATATATATGCCATTTCACTTTGTGTTAATTGATATTTTTCTCTTATTTCTTTTATTTCTTTTGAAGTTAATAAATCTTTCTTTTTTCTATATTCATCTAAACTATTTATTAAATTAATATTCCATAAATCGCCTGACATAAAAATATTATTATTCTGATATTTTGGACATTTATAATATAATTCTTTATATTTAATCTTCTCTCCTTTAATGATAGTTTCTCTCTCTTCTTCCATCAAACTTATATCATGTATACTCTCACAAATAGAACAAAACATATTAATTTTTTTAATTTCTTTCACTTTATTTTTTCCCTCCTTTCATTTATAAGGAAATCTATCAATGTCGAATTCAGCGTAATGAAATGACATACATAATACTATGATACTCCATAGGCTTATCTTCTCTTGGAATGATATTTAGCTCAGATTTAGGATTGTTTAATATATTTTTTAAGTCTTGCAAAAACAGTTTTACATTTCCTTTTGTTGCTTGATAAGCGTTAGACATGTGCATTACCTCCAATGTTGTTAACTATCAATTGATAGTTAACAACATTATATACCTTATTTGTATTTATGTCAACACTCTATTTTACTTTTATGTTAAATTTGTATAACTATTTTTGGGAAAAATAATTTTAACTTCTGTTCCTATTCCTTGTTCTGAATTTAATTCTATTCCTAATCCTAATTTATTACATAATTTTTTACATAAGTATAAACCTATTCCAGTTGATTTTTTGCCTATTACTCTTCCATTTTCACCAGTAAATCCTTTTTCAAATACCCTTGTAATTTCTCCTTTTTTTATTCCAATGCCATTGTCTTTGATATATAAAATAACTTTGTCACTTTTTTCTTCAGAAAAAATTTCTATTTTCTTTTCAGCCTCTTTAGAATATTTTATAGCATTTTGTATAATTTGATTAATAATAAAGATAGTCCACTTACTATCTGTATATACTTCTTTTTCTAAATCCTTTAATTCTAAGGATACTCTTTCATTTAATAATGTACTTTTATTTTTTAAAATAGCGTTATTTACAATTTCCTTTAAATTTGTTTTGGTTATCATATAATCTTTTTCTACTGCACTACTTCTTGCATAGTATAAGGCTTGCTCTGTATAGTTTTCTATTTTATCTAATTCTTCATCTATACTTCTAATTACTTCATTTTTATTTTGTGCATCATAAGTTTCTTGATTACTTGATTGCAAGCTTTCATTGCCACGTCTTACTATATCTTTGTTATTTTCTATCATAAGTTTACTAGCTGCAATTGGTATTTTTACCTCATGAATCCATAACTCTATGTATTCTTTATAATCTTCTTGAATATTTTTATAATAGTTCACATTTTCCAACATGGATTTACCTGTATCTTGTAGAATTTCTTTTAATATTTTTCCTTCTACAAAATTTGGTGTTTTTATGATTTCTGAAATTAAATACTTCTCTTTTAAATCTTCCATATTTTTTAGTAATTGGTCATAAAAACTTTTCTTTTTCTTATATTCCACAAAAATAGAAATAGCTACTACTAAAATAACAATTACGGCAATATATATTTTTACGATTATTCCAATAGGATAAGCTAATAATAATATTTCTATACTAACTAAAGCTAATAGCACAGAAACAATTAATAATATTTTATCTTTTATATAATCTTTCCATTTCATTTTAATAAATACCCCTGTCCTCTTCTTGTTTCAATTTTATTTTCTAAACCTAATTCTTCTAATTTTGTTCTTAATCTTTTCATATTTACATTTAATGTGTTGTCATCAATAAATTCTTCACTTTCCCATAGATAGTCCATAATTTCATCTCGTGATACTACTTTTTCTTGGTGCATGCTTAAATAATATAAAATACTGTATTCGTTTTTCGTAAGTTCTATTTTTTTGTTATCCTTTTCAATTACTCTTTCTGCAATATTTAGAACAAAACCATTACAGTCTATTTTTTCTGGATTCTTTCCTGAATTTTGGTTTCTTTTTAATAAACCTGTTATTTTTGCTAGTAATATTTGTATGTTATATGGTTTTGTTACATATTGATCTGCACCACCATACAAGCTCATTAATTCATCTATTTCATTATCTCTACTGGTAACCATAATAATTGGTACATTAGATACTTTTCTTATTTCTTTACAAACAAATTCTCCATCTAGATATGGTAAATTAATATCTAATAATACTAAATCTGCATTTTCTGCTAATATATCTTGAATGGTATTGTCAAATTTTTCTAGCCCTTTTGCTAGAAAACCATTTTTATTTAAAAATGCTTCCAATTCTTTTCGTATTTTTTTATCATCTTCTACAATTACTATTTTTTGCATTATTTGCACCTCACCTTTTAATAGATACACCAATTTTATCTTTCTTTGTTATCATAGCATAAAAGAGAGCAATTATCAAATACAATTGCTCTCTTTTCTTTTATACTCCAACAATAGAAAAACCATTATCTACGTGTAACACTTCTCCTGTAATAGCACTAGACATATTACTAAATAAAAAGCTTACTGTATCGCCAACTTCTTTTGTAGTAACATTTTTATGAAGTGGTGCTCTTTGCTCTACCACATCTAAAATGCTACCAAAATCTTTAATACCTTTTGCAGATAAAGTTTTAATTGGTCCAGAGGAAATGGCATTCACTCTAATTGTATCTTTTCCTAAATCTTTTGCTAAATAACGTACACTAGCCTCTAAAGCCGCTTTCGCTACACCCATTACATTATAGCCTTCTACTACTTTTTCTGAGCCATAATAGGTAAATGCTACTAGGCTTGCATTTTCATTTAGCATATCTAATTGTTTTGCAATTCTTGCTACTGCAATAAAAGAATAAGCACTTACATCACATGCATGTGCAAAGCCATCTCTACTTGTTAATGTAAAATCATTTCTTAAATCTTCCGTATTGGCATGTGCAATACTATGTAAAATTCCATCTACTTTACCATGATTTTTCTTAATTTGTTCAAAACATTTTTGCATACTTTCATCACTAGAAGCATCACAATCATATGCTTTTGCCCCTGGTATTTCTGAAATTAATTGCTCAATTTTTTCTCTATTTTCCATACTTCCATAAGTAAAAATAACTTCAGCCCCATTTTCATAAGCAGATTGTGCAGCTCCCCATGCAATACTCCACTTATTTCTAATTCCCATAATAACTACTTTCTTACCTTCTAATAACATAAAATCTCCTCCTTAAATTCTCCCATATTTCTAAATTTTTCATAACGCTTTTCTACTAATTCTTCTGGTTTTAATAAATTCATTTCTTGTATGGTTTTTACAATTTCTTTTTTTAAATTTTGTGAAACTTTTTGAAAACTTTCTTCTATTTCACCTTTTGGTTCTTTTATCATTTTATCAATTACTTTTAATTCATATAAATCTTTGGCTGTTAATTTCATTACTTCTGCTGCCTCTTTTGCTCTAGATGCGTCTTTCCATAAAATACTTGCATACCCTTCAGGTGATAAAATGGAATAAATGGCATTTTCCAACATCCAAACTTCATTACCTACGCCTAACGCTAAAGCTCCTCCACTAGAACCTTCTCCTATAACAATAGAGATAACAGGTACTTTTAGTGTTGCCATTTCTAACATGCAACTTGCTATTGCTTCACCGTTGACCTCTTTGTTCTGCTCCTATTCCCGGATAAGCACCTTTTGTATCTATAAAAGTAATAACTGGTCTTTTAAATTTATCTGCTTGTTTCATAAAACGAATCGCTTTTCTATAGCTCTCTGGATTTGGCATACCAAAATTTCTTTCCATGTTTTCTTTGGTATTTCTACCTTTTTGTTCTGCTATAATGGTAAAATTTTGTTTTCCAATATGTGCTAAACCACACACGATTGCTTTATCATCTTTAAAATTTCTATCTCCATGCAATTCTATAAAGTCTTCAAAAATAGCTTCTATATAATCTAAAGAAGTTTTTCTTTTTGGATTTCTTGCTATTTCTACTTTTTCCCAAGCACTTACTGTTTTCACTTTTTTCTCCCTTCGTCTTTCTCTTTTTTAGCAAAATACTATTTATATTAAAATCAAACATTTATACTGTATTTGAGTATTATGTCTTATTTTTAATTCTGTATATGATTAAGATATAATACAAATTTTAGACATTTTAATATATTAATAATTAACATTACAGCCTATTTGTGATACTGAATAAGCTGATATAAAGTATCTTTTAAATCTTTTCTTTCTACAATTTTATCTATAAAACCATGTTCTAATAAAAATTCTGCTGTTTGGAATCCTTCTGGTAAAGCTTCTCCTATGGTTTGTTCAATTACTCTTTTGCCTGCAAATCCTATCATAGCTCCTGGTTCTGCTAAAACAATGTCTGCAATACTTGCAAAAGAAGCAGTTACTCCACCATATGTTGGATCTGTTAAAACAGAAATATATAATAGTCCTGCCTCATTTAGCTTAGAAATGGCCGCCGTTGTTTTTGCCATTTGCATAAGAGAAATAATTCCTTCTTGCATTCTGGCACCACCAGAAACGCAAAAAATAATTAAAGGTAACTTTAATTCTATTGCTTTTTCAATAGAATAAGTAATTTTTTCGCCAACAACTGCTCCCATGCTTCCCATTAAAAAACCACTATCCATTACACAAATAACTACTTTTTCTCCCTTAATTTCTCCTATACCACAGCCTACTGCTTCTTGTATTCCTGTTTTTTCACGCAATTGTTTTATTTTTTTAGGATAGTCCTCTAATTGCAAAGGATTAGTTGTATCTATATCTAAATTAAATCTTTGATAAGTACCTTCATCAATTACTGTTTCTAGTCTTTTATTGATATGCATTCTAAAATAAGCACCACAATTTGGACAAATACTATTATTATTTCTAACAGTTTCTTTATATAAAATTTCTTGACATTTATCACATTTAATCCATTTTCCAATAGGAATATCTACCTTGTTTTCAATTCTTTTGGCAGTTGGTTCTCTCTTTTTTATTTTATCTACAATCATCTATTCCATTCCTTTTTTATTATCGTTTTTATTAAAACTTTTTTAAAAATAAATTACATTTTAGCTTCATATTACATTTAAAAGTTAAATCATTTAATAGTTTGCAGTTTCATAATTCAATCATTTTTTATTTCATAAGAATATTTTTTAATTCTTTAAAATCTCTTTTTCTATAAAAGAGGTATCAAATTTTCCTCTAATAAAATTAGGGTTTTTAATAATAGTAAGTAAAAAGTCAATATTCGTATCTACCCCTTCAATTACAGTTTCTTCTAGAGCTCTTTTCATTTTACTAATTGCTTCATTTCTATTTTCTCCATGAGTAATAATTTTGGCAATCATAGAATCATAAGTAGGTGGAATGGTGTAGCCCTCATAAATAGCAGTGTCTACTCTTATGCCATTTCCTCCTGGTAAGTTTAATCCTGTAATTGTACCAGGTGAAGGTCTAAAACCTTTGCTTGGATTTTCTGCATTAATTCTACATTCTATACTATGACCCCTAAATTCCACATTTTTTTGTTTTAATTTTAATTCTTCTCCTGCTGCAATTCTAATTTGTGCTTTTACAATATCAATTCCAGTTCTCATTTCTGTAATAGGGTGTTCTACTTGAATTCTAGTATTCATTTCCATAAAGTAAAAGTTTTTGTCTTTATCTACTAAAAATTCTACTGTTCCACAACTAGTATATCCCGATGCTTTTGCAGCTTTTATTGCTGCCTCTCCCATTTTATTTCTTAATTTTTCATCAATGGCAGTAGATGGAGTTTCTTCTATTACTTTTTGATTTTTTCTTTGAATAGAACAATCTCTTTCCCCTAGATGTATTACATTTCCATGTTCATCTGCTAAAATTTGTATTTCTACATGGCGTGGATTTTCAATAAATTTTTCTATGTAAAGTTCATCATCATTAAAAGCAGTTTTTGCTTCTTGTTTTACTAATGCATAATTTTTTTCTAATTCTTCTTGATTATGTGCAATACGAATGCCTTTTCCTCCACCGCCTGCAGATGCTTTTAATAAAACAGGATATCCTATTTTGTTTGCTATTTTAATGGCCTCTGTTAAACTTCTAAGGCTTCCTTCTGAGCCTGGTATAACAGGAACTCCGGCTTCTTTCATTTTTTCTTTTGCGTTGGATTTATTTCCCATAAGTTCTATTACTTGATAGGATGGGCCTATCCACTTAATATTAGATTCTTCACAAATTTTGGCAAATTGACTATTTTCTGATAAAAATCCAAATCCTGGATGAATACTGTCTGCTCCTGTTATATTGGCAGCTTCTATGATATTTTTAAAATTCAAATAACTTTTACTAGAGTTTGCAGGTCCTATGCAAATTGCTTCATCTGCAAGTCTTGTATGCATAGCATCTTTATCTATTTGTGAATACACTGCTACTGTTTTGATATTCATTTCTTTGCAGGCTCTAATAATACGTACTGCTATTTCTCCACGATTAGCAATTAATACCTTATTCATTGTTAGTATTTCCTTTCTGATTTTTTCTGTGTTTTAAACAATGGCAAAAGTTAATTCTCCTTTTGCTGCAACTTTTCCATCCACAGTTGCAGTAGCTTCTCCTACACCAATTGGACCTTTTTGTTTGATAATTTTTACTTCTAATTTTAAAGTATCCCCTGGCACTACTTGCTTTTTAAATCTTATTTTATCAATTCCACCAAATAAAGCATTTCTTCCTTTATTTTCTTCTTTACTTAAAATAGCCACAGCACCAGTTTGTGCTAAACTTTCTACAATCAGTACTCCTGGCATAATTGGATTTCCAGGAAAGTGTCCTTGAAAATACCATTCTTTTTCATTTACATATTTATAGGCAATAGCACTTTGCCCTGGAATATTTTCTTCTACCTCATCAATCATTAAAAAAGGATCTCTTTGAGGAATAATTTTTTTGATTTCTTCTTTATCTAACATTTTTTTCATCCTTTTCAGTTACTTAATTCTAAATAATGGCTTACCATATTCTACTGGTTCTCCATCTTTTACTAAAATTTCTGCAATGGTTCCTTCTTCTTCACATTCGATTTCATTCATTAGTTTCATGGCTTCTATAATACACAAAACATCACCTTTTTTTACTTGTTTTCCTATTTCTACATAAGGTTTTGCATTAGGAGATGGTTTTAAATAAAAGGTTCCTACCATTGGAGAAGTTACTATTTTTCCTTCTGCTTGATTATTATTTTCTTGTGCTTCATTGATCACTTTTTCTTCTTGTTTTTCTACAGTTTGAACTACTGTTTCTTTATTTTCTTCTACTATTTTAGGAGTTGCAACTACAACTTTTTCTTCCTTTTTCATACTAATTTTAGTACCATCTGGAAAATCAATTTCAATTTCAGATAATTTAGAATTTCCTACATCTTCTATTAACTGTTTAATCTTCTCATATTCCATTTTTCTATTTTTCCTTTCTTAATTTAAATTAAGCAAACTTTTTTAAAATAATACTTGCATTGTGTCCACCAAAGCCTAAAGAATTAGACATTACATAATTTAGTTTATGGCTTCTAATTTCATTTGGAACAATATCTAAGTCACACTCTTCATCTTTTACTTGGTAATTGATGGTTGGTGGTACTAATTCATCTTGTATTGCTTTTGTACAAATAATAGCTTCTACAGCCCCTGCTGCTCCAAGTAAATGTCCTATATTGGATTTTGTAGAACTTACCATTACTTTTTTACTTGCTTCTTCTCCAAAAGCTGTTTTAATTGCTTTTGTTTCGCATACATCATTTAAAGAAGTAGAAGTGCCATGAGCATTAATATATTCAATTTGTTCTGGTAAAATATGGGCATCTTCTATTGCTCTCTTCATAGCCCTTGCAGCACCTTCTCCTTCTGGTGCTGGTGAGGTAATATGGTAGCTATCTGATGTTGCACCATAACCAACAAGTTCTGCGTAAATCTTAGCATTTCTTGCTTTTGCATGTTCTAATTCTTCTAAAACAAGTACACCTGCACCTTCGCCCATAACAAATCCACATCTTTCTTTGTCAAATGGAATACTTGCTCTATTTTTATCGCTTGCAGTACATAAAGCTTTCATATTTTCAAAACCTGCAATTCCCATTTCACAAATAGAAGCTTCTGCTCCACCTGCTAAAATAACATCTTCTGCTCCATATTTAATTGTTTTATAGGCTTCTCCAATTGCATGGGTAGAAGAAGCACAAGCAGTAACAATAGAAATAGACTCTCCTTTTAGTCCTAAATCTATAGTAATATTACCTGCTGGCATATTTGCAATAGACATAGGAATAAACATAGGAGAAACTCTTCCATGTCCTTTAGTAACATAAGTTTCACATTGTTCTTGAATCGTAATTAGACCACCTATTCCAGAACTTACAAAAGTACCTACTCTTTCTAAATTAGTATTTTCACTTGTAATACCACTATCTTTAAAAGCTTCTCTTGCAGCAATTATAGCAAATTGAGAAGATCTATCTAGTCTTTTTGCTTGTTTTGGTTCAAAATAGTCTAAAGGATTATACTCTTTTACTTCTGCTGCTAAGCTTGTTTTAAAAGTTTCGGTATTTACCAAAGTAATTTTATCAATTCCACACTTTTTTTCTTTAATTCCATTCCATGTTTGTACTACATTATTTCCTATTGGAGTAATTGCTCCTAAACCTGTTATTACAACTCTTCTTTCCATTCTTTTCTTCCTTTCTACATTAACATTCCGCCGTCAACATGAATTACTTGCCCTGTAATATAAGAACTATCTTCTGATGCTAAAAATTTTACAACATTTGCCACATCTTTTGCTTCTCCCATTCTTTGTAAAGGAATATTTTTAGCAATTTCCTGCTTAATTTCTTCTTTTAATACATCTGTCATATTAGTTTGAATAAATCCAGGAGCAATCGCATTTACCAAAATATTTCTAGAAGCCACTTCTTTAGCTAAACTTTTTGTAAATCCTATAATTCCTGCTTTAGATGCTGAATAATTGGTTTGGCCAGCATTTCCACAAATTCCGACAACAGAAGAAATATTAATAATTCTTCCATAACGTGCTTTCATCATATAGGAAATTACGTTTTTCGTAACATTAAAAGTTCCTATTAAATTTACATTAATTACTTGCTCAAAATCTTCTTTTTTCATCCTAGCAAGTAAAGTATCTTTGGTAATCCCTGCATTATTTACTAACACATCTATTTTACCAAATTCTTGAATCGTTTGTTTTACAAATTGTTCGCAACCTTCAAAAGAAGAAACATCTCCTTTTACAGTTAAGCATTTTACATTATTTGCTTCAATTTCTTGCTTTAATTTACTCAATTCTTCATTTTCTGATCTGTAGTTTAGTGCAATATCATATCCCTCTTTTGCAAGAGTAAGTGCAATTTCTTTTCCAATTCCTCTGGTTCCACCAGTAATAAGAGCTACTTGATTCATATTATTTCCTTCCTTTCTAAAATCAGCCATTGGGGACGTTCCTTTTTGGCTGAAATTCAACCATTAGGGACGGTCCTTATTTTTATTTCTTTGTCTGTTTTGATTCTCTTGGCAAATCCTGATAAAGTTTTTCCTGGTCCTACTTCTATAAAAGTATCAATTCCCATATCTAACATGGTTTCTAAGCTTTTTGAGAATCTTACGGGAGAGATAATGTGTTTTTCTAAAATTTCTTTTATATTATCTTCTTTTTTGTATACAGTACCATCTAAGTTTTTAATAACCGGTACCGTAAATTCTGAAAATGTTACTTTTTCTAAATCATTTTTAAATACTTGTGATACTTTTAATAGTTTTTGTGTATGGAATGGTCCTGCTGTTTTTAAAACTACTACTTTTTTTGCACCCATTTCTTTTGCAATGGTTTCTGCTTCTGCTACTGCATCTTTTTCACCAGATATTACAATTTGTTCAGGAGAATTATAATTAGCTACTGCAACAAATCCTTTTTTTACTCTGCTACATACTTCTTCTACTTTGTCTGCTGTTAATCCAATAATAGCTGCCATTAGCCATTCTCCAGATGGTAGTAAGTTTTGCATATATTCCCCTCTTTTTTGTACTAACTTAACTCCCTCTTCAAAACTTAATGCTTTACTGTAAATAAGTGCTGTGTATTCTCCTAAGCTTAAACCTGCACACGCATCTGCTTTTATATTTTGTTTGTCTAATAAATCAAGCATTGCTAAACTCATTGTTAAAATGCAAAGCTGTGTATTTTGTGTTTTGTTTAATTCTTCTGCTTCTCCTTCTAAGGAAATTTTTGCTACGTCTATTCCGGTTATATCTTTTACTTTTTGATAAATTTTTCTTACGCTTTCATAGTTTTCATATAAGTCTTTTCCCATTCCAATACTTTGGGAACCTTGACCTGGAAATAAAAATCCTATCTTCATATTTTTTTCTCGTATAATGTAACTATATTTATTATACGAATTCTCCTTTCTATCTATCTAAAATGTTCTTTTTGAATAATTCCTGTTCTAAGTAATAGCAAAATTTTTCTATTATTTTTGTATTGTCCACTGTAAGATTAAATTCATTTTTAATAGAAGTAGCAATGCTTTCAAGCTCTTTTGGAAATTTTTCTTGATTAGTATTGATTCCAATTCCAATAACAATACATTTTGCTACTTTTCCTACTACCTTTGTTTGTGTTAATATGCCTCCCACCTTTTTTTGATGAAATATAAGGTCATTAGGTATTTTAATGTCTAGAATAATTCCATAACATTCTTGAAAAACGCTTACTAAAATTTGTGCAATTTTCAAAGTTAATCCCTCTAGTTTTTCAACAGAACAATTGGTGTTTAAGAAAATAGAAAATGCAATATTATTTTTTTCTGTATGCCATGTTCTACCATGAGTTCCTTTTCCACTTGTTTGCTTATTAGCAATTATGATGGTTCCATTTTCTATTTGATTATTTTCTATTCTTCTTAAAATTTCTAATTGAGTAGAATCAAGCGTTTCATAAAAAGTTATATTTTTTCCTATTAATTTCGTATTTAAATTTTTAAATTGCATCTTTCTATCTTTCTTATCTATTTTTTATTTCTTCTTCCATTATTTTTTCTAAGTTTGCTTGTCTTTTTAATTTATTGGTAGTTGTTTTTATTAATGGTTCTGTTGTAAAAATACTTCCCTTAATAGCTTTATAGATTGGCATAGTTTTATTAATTTCTTTTATCTTTTCATTTAGAATTTGTTTCATTTCTTGTTCACTATCCACTTGATAAGCTTCTTTCATAGTTTCTGGATGGTATACAATTTTTGCAAAAATTTTAATATCATTTTTATCTTCTGACATTTGCTTACCATAAATAAAGCTTTCTTCTACACCTTCTATTTTGTTAATAATATGTTCCATTTCTTCCGGGAAGATATTTTTTCCATTTTTTAATACAATTACGCTTTTCTTTCTACCACAAATAAAAATGAAGCCATCTCTATCTATTTTTGCCAAATCTCCTGTATAAAACCAACCATCTTTCATTACTTTTCTGCTTGCTTCTGGATTACCAAAATATTCTAACATCACGTTAGGTCCTTTTACTACAAGCTCTCCTATGCCTTCTTCATTACAGTCTACTAGTTTAGCCTCTACATTTGGTATTGTTTTTCCAATAGAACCAAGCTTATAGTTTTCTTTTGTAGCAATAGCTACTACTGGTGAAGTTTCTGTTAGTCCATAACCTTGCACTAAATTAAGTCCTAATTTACGATAACTATCTTCTATAACTGCATCTAGGCTTGCAGCTCCACTAATCATCCATCTTATTTTTCCACCTAGCATGTCATGAATTTCTTGAAAAATTTTTCTTTTTTCTTCCATAGTACAATCTTTATACTTTTCTTCATTTTCTAAAATTTCTTGCAATTTTCCTTGCTTTTCTAATTGCTTTCTAATAATCTTAAAAATTCTTTCATAAACAGCTGGTACACATGCCATAACAGTAATTTGATATTCTTTTGCATTTTCTACAATATGTCTTACTCCATCACAAAATACAGTTTTGGCGCCTTTGTATAAAGCAAATAGAAAGCCCACTGTACACTCAAAAACATGGTGAATTGGTAAAAAGGATAAAAAAGTATCACTAGAATCTACATCTAGAACAGAAGCTATTCCCATTAAATTACTACAAATATTATGATGGGACAAAGCCACAATTTTAGAAGCTGCTGTAGTTCCAGAAGTAAATAACATAATGCTCATTTCCTCTGGATTGATTTTAGCGCCAGTAAATCTGGTATCACCATTTTGCACTAATTTTTTTCCTTTTTCTATAAGCTCTTTTTGTGAATAAATTCCATCTTGGTTGTTTTCTAAATCCATAGAAATTAAATGTTTTAAATTTCCAACTCCTTGAAATTTCATTTTTTTCAAGGTTTCTTCATATTTTTTAGAATAAATAATGGCTTCTATATTAGAACGCTCTATTACACTTTTTAATTCATTTTCTGGTAGTGATTTATCAAATGGTACCACAATTCCTGTTCCACAAACAATTGCTAAATAGGCTATCTCCCATTCGTATCTATTTTCTCCAATAACGGCAATTCTTTTATTTTTTAATCCCATATCAATTAATGCAGTACCTAAAGCATTTATCTGCTCTCTTACTTCTTGATGGTTTATCATTTCATAAGTATTATCTTTTTTTCGTATTTGATAAGCTATTTTATTAGAATATAGCTTTCCTGTTTTGTCTAACATATCTTTTAAGTCTGTTATAGGAAGGTATTCATATTTTCCTTTGTGCATAGTTGTTCTCCTTTTTGTTAATATCATGTTATTATATATATCATAACTAAAAAAAAATCTCATTGTACTGATAGGTCAGTATAATAAGATTTTAAAAATAAAAGATCCTATAGCACAATTACATGTGTTATAGGATCACTATATATTACCATTTGTTGTATTAAAAATAAATTTACACAGTTAGCTTGACATGCTCGACTTCCTAATGTTTCTTCTTAAAACTAATTATCACTACCAGTGATTAGTGTTATTTTACATAAAGTATTACACGGAAACCGAAGACGCTACTACTGATGTCCGCAGTACTGTCTGTCCTGAAAGCTGTGTAGTCATCGCTACCGCTGCATCTACCTCCTCTGGCCGTGCAAGGGCGTGCACTAGAGCCACTCGTAACCGTAGAATATTCTGTAGTCAATTCTAATAAATTAGCTGCCATATCAAATATGTTACATACTTCATCTCCTGTTTCTCCTGTATTTTTTAATGAGCCACTTCCATCTTTCTTATTTGCATAATTACTATTTTCTGTTTTCATACTTTGAATAAACACTATTGCTGTATCCCATGCATAACTATTTACTAAATCACTTTCTACTCCTACACTACTATCATTTGCATACATGTTTTGACTTACTTTTGATGCATTTAATTGTGTTATAAAATTCCATAATTGTCCTGGTGTATCATATGTCATACTACTTGTACTGTTTGATTTAGAAACTTGGGATACTGGTTTTGCATTCGCATATTTTTCTATATCTGTACTCCCTGTACTATTATATCCACTTCCATAGCTTGCCTCATATCTTGCTAAATAATATCCTCCATTATCTCTTACACTTTCTACAAATCCTATTAAGTTCTTTGCTGTGGCATTTAAATCATTTAGATGATTACTATTGTCTACTGTTCCTGGTCTCGCTTCATCTAATTCTATATGATTATCATTAAGTCCCATTATAGGAACTTCATCAGCATAAGTTTGACTTGGACTACTTGGATTATCTCCCGCAAATGCTGACTGCTGCATTGTTGGTGTTCCATTTGTTTTATCAAATGTATATCTTCCTAGTTTTATTGTTACATCATTTGCTGGACTACTATCTTTATGTACTGTTCCTACTGGTATCCATACAAATTGATTTTGATTTGCATCTTCTATTACAATTCCCTCTGGTACTGTTGTTCCTTCACTTACTACTACTTTAAATCCTTTTGGAACTACTACTATATTTCCATAGCTATCTTTTGCCTTTTGTCCTTGTTCCTTTTGTACTATGTCTGTTACTGTTGTATATCTACTATTTCTTCTGGTGTATCTCCTCCACCTGTTTGTCCATTTACCAAGTTTCCTATTTGCTCTGCTAAATTATTTAAACTTTCTTGTTCATTTATAGTTGCATCATTCCATGCATTTGCTGCATCCCCAGCTGTTTTGAATATCCCTCCATTACTAAATAACATGTTGATTGTAATTCCTGCTAATATTAATAAAACGACTATCGTTACTACTAATGCTATTAAAGTTATACCCTTCTCAGCATTCCTTTTTTCTTGTGTTCTTTTCATAATTTATTTTTCCTCCTACTTGTTTATTTTTTATTTTATTATACTATTCTTTTATTTTTCTGTAAAGAAAAATTTAAGATGAATTATACTTTGTTAAGTATAACTCATCTTTCAATTAAGTATATTTTTATTTTATACTAACTACATTCAAAATGCAAGTACTTTTTTATTTTTGTTTTTATCCTTATTTTTTCAATTATCTTTTTCATTATGAAACTTTTCAAATATATATTTTTTGAAACTTCTTAAATTGCAATTCATAGAAAAGTTGTCAATATTCTCCGTCCCCATTGACATAATGTTTTTATAAAGAAATTATTTTTTCCCAAGTCATATTTTCTTTTCCAAAGTGACCATAATTGGTTGTTTCTTTGTAGATAGGCTTTTTCAAATCTAAGTATTTTATAATACCATTTGGTGTTAAGTCAAATTTTTCTTGAATTAATTCCACAATTTGTTCTTCTGGAATGGTTCCTGTTCCAAAAGTATCTACATAAACAGAAAGTGGTTGTTCCATACCTATGGCATAAGATACTTGAATTTCACATTTTTTTGCATATCCATTAGCAACAATGTTTTTTGCTATATGGCGAAGCATATAGCTACTGCTACGATCTACTTTACTAGCATCTTTACCTGAAAAAGCTCCTCCTCCATTTCTGCTATAACCTCCATAAGTATCTACAATAATTTTTCTACCGGTAAGCCCAGTATCTCCAAGAGGTCCTCCTATTACAAATCGTCCTGTTGGATTGACATATATTTTTGTATTTTTATCCATATACTTTTCTGGTATTACTACTTTTATTACCTTTTCAATAATATCTTGCTTCATTTGCTCTATAGATATATCTGGTAAATGTTGGTTAGAAATTAAAATGGTTTCTATTCTTTTTGGTTTATCGTTTTCATATTCTACAGTTACTTGCGTTTTTCCATCTGGACGTAAATAAGCAATTTTTCCTTCTTTTCTTACTTTGATTAATTGCTTTGCTAAGCGGTGAGCCATTTCTATTGCAAAAGGCATATAGTTTTCGGTTTCGTTGCAAGCATAACCAAACATAATGCCTTGGTCCCCTGCTCCTCCTACATCTACTCCCATAGCAATATCTTGACTTTGTGTGGTAATATTGGTTTCTATTTTACAAGTACGATAATCAATATCTGTTTCTTCGTTATCATATCCAATTTCTTGTATTCTTTGTCTTGCTATTTTTTCTACATCAATTTTAGCATTTGTTGTAATTTGTCCTGCAATGGTAATTAAATTCTTGGAAGCAAAGGTTTCTATTGCTACTCTTGAGTTTTCATCTTGTTCTAGACATGCATCTAAAATGCTATCTGAGATAGAATCACATAATTTATCTGGATGTCCTTCTGTTACACTTTCTGAAGTAAAGTAATATTGTTTCATATATTGTTCCTCCTAGTTTCGACTTTTTTCACCTCCATTTTAACAAATTATTCATTAAGTATCAATACCTTTTAAAAATCAATTTTGATTTAACTTACAAATATGTTACCATTCACAGACTGTAACTTTTTTATGTAACTGCTATATTTGTGAATTGTAGCACAAATATAGCATATAAAAGAATGATATTTCATAAATTAATATTGGTGAAATAAAAATGTTCATAAAATCATTTAAAATTTCTAATAAATTAAAATATATATTACCTATTAGCCTAATTCTTGTTTTATTAGTATCTATTTATTTTGCTTTTTTTCATAATTCATCTACTCTACCTACTAGTGTTACTCCAGACCCTCTACATGGAATATGGCAATCAGACGGGAATATGACCATAGAAAATACCACTATAGATTCTCAAACAAATGAAAATAAAGAAGAAAAAAAGTATATTAAGTGGTTTGAATTTAATGTTTGTTATGATGCTTTAGTTAAAACTGCAAAACTTGATGTTGATTCCCATGTAAATGGAGAAGCTATTCAGTATAATTGGATTGAACTTATTTCTTATTTAGCTTGCAAATATGGTAATGATTTTTCAAAATTTAAGCAAAAGGATTTAGATACTTTAGTAGAAAAGTTAAAAAGTGGTCAAACTATGGCTGATTTGACAAAAGACCTAAAAAATTATTCTTACTATTTCGAAGGATATGATGCTGTACTACATGAATTTATTGGAGAATATCAAAAAGAAATAGCAGAGAGTACAACAAAAAATGTACAGAATTCACAAAATGCAGAAAATGTGGAAAATACAGAGAACATAGAAAATACACAAAACTTAGAAAATTCATCAAAAGGAGTCAAAAAACCACAATTTGAAACTACTTATGGACTTAAAGCTTTCCACCCTGTTGCTAAAAATTATGCCTATAGCCATTATGATGATTTTGGAAATTCTAGGTCTTATGGATATAAACGTTTACATTTTGGAAATGATTTAATGGGAAGTATTGGTACTCCTATTGTTGCTGTGGAATCTGGTATTATAGAAGCTGTTGGCTGGAATCAATATGGTGGCTGGCGTATTGGAATTCGTAGTTTTGATAAAAAAAGATATTATTACTATGCTCATTTAAGAAAAAACCATCCTTATGCAGAAGGCATAGAAGAAGGAAAAGTAGTAACTGCTGGTGATGTAATTGGCTATTTAGGTATGACTGGTTACAGTACGAAGGAAAATGTAAATAATATTAATGTTCCTCATTTACATTTTGGACTGCAACTAATTTTTGATGAAGTGCAAAAAGAAGGACCAAATCAAATATGGGTGGACCTTTATGATTTAGTCGACTTCTTAAAAAAGAACCGTAGTGAAGTGTTTAAAAGCAATCCAAAAACTAAAGATTATAGTAGGAAATATCAAATTCTAGACCCTATTGTGCCAACAACAGATTATTATTCATATAATTCCTGATAAATTCGATACGCATTTAATACTTTTCTAACATACATATTCGTTTCTTGGTAAGGAATTGCTTCTAGGTTGGAACCATCTGGCAAAATGGTTCCTTTTTCTATCCATTCATTTACTCTCCCCATTCCAGCATTATAGGCAGCTAGGGCAATTCCTGTATTTTGATATTGTGTAAGCAAACTAGAAAAGTAATAAGTTCCTAGTTGAATATTTGTTTCTGGTTCATATAAAGTTTGCACATGATTTATTTCTAAACTTTGTTGTGCTTGTAGCTCTATATTACTTTCTTGCTTTTCTATTTTTTGAGCCATTTCTGTAGCCGTATTTTCCATTAATTGCATTAAGCCTCTTGCTTCACTGCCAGACTTTGCATCTGCATTAAAGTTACTCTCAATCTTTATCATAGCAAAAATCAATAATGGATCCACACCATATTGCTCTGCATATTGATTTACATATTCTGCATACTTTTGCGGATAAAATTGTTTCATAATAACTGTTTTTAAATCAAACACATGGAACAATAAAAAATATAAAAATCCTAATATGCATAATATAATTAATCCATTTCTAACTAATCTTAGCAAAAATTTTCTCTCCTTTTTTCTTTAGTCTTATTCTTTTTAATTTATTATTTTGATATTCTAAGTTAATAAAATATATTTTCGCATTTTTCATAATCGAGGAACATTTGTCTAGTACATATTTAGAATATTGTAGTTATTAAAAAGAAAGTGTACCGTAATTCACAAGCCTATGTGACGAGCTTATGAAAAAAAGAAAATATATTTTATTAACTATTATACTTTAAATTCTATAGAACAAAACTTGTTATTTTACCTCATACCAATTATCTGCTTCTGATACTTCTACTTCTAAAGGCACATCTAGTGTTGCTGCACTTTCCATACACTCTTTTAAAATTTGTTTTACTTTCTCTTTTTCTTCTATTTTACATTCTATTAACAATTCGTCATGAATTTGCAAAATAATTTTAGCTTGTAAGTTTTCTTGTTCTAATTTTTCATATACTTTAATCATAGCAATTTTCATAATGTCTGCTGCTGTTCCTTGTATTGGTGTATTCATAGCTGCTCTTGCACCAAATTGCCTTACCATATAGTTATTAGAAGAAAGTTCTGGAATATATCTTCTTCTATGGAATAAGGTTTCTACAAAGCCTGTTTCTCTTGCTTGGCTTACAATTTCATCCATGAATTTTTTTACACCTTTATATTTTTCTAGGTATTGTTCTATATATTTTTCTGCTTTTTTTCTTCCTATTCCTAGTTGTTCTGCAAGTCCAAATCCACTAATACCATATACAATTCCAAAATTAACTGCTTTTGCTGCTGTTCTTTGCTCTTTGGTTACTTCTTCCATTGGCACTTCAAACACTTTAGATGCAACTTGTTTATGAATATCTTCTCCTTGAGAAAAGGCTTTTTTCATGTTTCTGTCTTTTGAAATATGTGCTAAAATCCTAAGTTCAATTTGAGAATAGTCTGTATCTATAAATATATGCCCTTTGCTCGCTTTAAATGCCTTTTTTACTTGTTTTCCAAATTCTGCTCTGCTAGGTATGTTTTGTAAGTTTGGTTCTGTACTACTAATTCTTCCCGTTGCAGTAATCGTTTGATGAAAATGTGAATGGATTTTATGTGTTTTTGCATTAATATATGGTAATAATCCTTCTACATAAGTAGAATTTAGTTTTCCTAAAGTACGATATTCTAATATTTTTTCAATAACTGGATGTTCTGGCTTTAGTTTTTCTAAAATATCTACATCTGTAGAATACCCTTTTTTTGTTTTTTTATAAACAGGCAATTTCAATTTTTCAAATAAAATAGTTCCTAATTGTTGTGTAGAATTTACATTAAATTCTTCTCCGCATAGATTATAAATTTCTTGTTTTAAACTTTCTATTTGCTCTTTTAATTTGTCACCAAATGCAATAAGTTCTTCTTTATCAATATAAATTCCCTCATATTGCATACTTCCCAATATTTTGCCTATAGGCATTTCTATGTTGTTAAACAATTCTAATGCTTGTACTTCTTCTAATTTTGGTAATAGTTCTTCTTGTAGTTTTGCAATGCTATATACACAAAGTGCATTTTTATATTGTTCTAAATTATTTTCTTCTTTTTCTTCCTCTTCTTGTACAAATAATGTCATTTGTGTTTGTTCTTGTTTTGGTGTTTCTAATGCTTCTAAATACTGTGAAAAGTCTAAATTTAAGTATTGTTTTGCAAGTTCATCTAGTCCATAATGATTATTAGTTGGGTTTAAGTCATAAGCTGCAATTTTGGCATCAAATGAAATCCCTTTTAGATTGATGCCTAGTTCTTTTAATAACACAACATCTTCACTCATGTGATATCCTATTTTCTCTATTGACTTGTTTTCAAAAATTGGTTTCCACATAGCTACATACTGTTCTATATTCTTTCCTATTTTTATTTCATATATTTTTTTGTTACGATAAATATATAATGCGGTAATTTCTTTTTGCAAAATTCGAACATATTCAGAACTTGCATTTTCTATAGGAGATAATTCTTTTTTTCCTAAGAAATATATCATTTTATTTTCTTTTTGTAACTCTTCTATTAGGGTTTTAAGTTCTTTATTATCTACAGAAATACTTTCTAGTTCAAAAAGCTCATGGATATCTTTATTACCTTTTTCTTCTTCCTGTAATGAAAATCTTTCAATAAAACGGTTAAAGTTTAATTCTTTAAATTGTTTGAATACCTCTTCTTTATCCCATTCTTTTCTTTTAAAATCTTCTAGATTTTCTTCTATTGGTACAGATAAATTAATAGTTCCTAATGTTCTAGATAATTCTGCTAATTCTTTGTTTTCTATTAACTTTTTTCTAGTATTTGGCTTAATGGTATCTTGTTCTTTTTCAATTTTATCATATAAATTTTCTATAGAATAATATTTCTTAATTAGTTCTAGTGCCGTTTTTTCTCCAATACCAGGTACTCCTGGAATATTATCAGAAGTATCTCCCATCAATCCTTTTACTTCTATTAATTGCTTTGGTTTTACTCCATATTTTTCTATAATTGCTTGCTTATCAAAAGTGTCTACTTCTGTTTTTCCAACTTTGGTATGAGGAATACGTACTTTAATATTATCAGAAGTAAGCTGAAAAGTGTCTCTATCTCCTGAAACAATAGTAACATCAAATCCTTTTCTTTCTGCTTTTTTTGCTATCGTTCCTAATACATCATCTGCCTCATACCCCTCTTTTTCAATAATGGCAATATTCATAGCCTTTAAAATATTTTTTAAAATAGGCATTTGTTCTGCTAGTTCATTTGGCATTCCTTTTCTATTTGCTTTATAACCTTCATATAGCTCATGTCTTTGAGTTTTTGACTTGACGTCAAAAGTTACCATTAAATATTCTGGATTTATATCTTCTAGTACTTTAAATAAAATAGCTAAGAAGCCATAAACAGCATTGGTATATTTTCCATCTGCTGTTGTTAGCATTTTAGAACCCATAATTCCATAAAATGCTCTATTTAAAATACTATTTCCATCAATTAAAACAATTTTTTTCATAGCTTACTCTTCTTTCATTTAATTTTTTTCGATTATATCATATTAATTTTATTTTTTCTATAAAATGAAATATATTTGTTCTACTATTCAAAATCACATAGCTTATCCGTAACGTTAATTGACATAATGTGTTATTTTTGGTATAATACAATTATAAGGTTAATAACCTAGCATTTTTATATTTTAGAGGAGGGCTACTTTATGTCTAACAACAGTACAATTAAATTCCGGACCAAGTTTGACAAGCGCCTTCAGAGTTGTTCTGAAGATTTGAAACGCAAAATCGAAGAGGCTACTAATACCTTTGCGAAAGGAATGAGCAATGATCAATGTTTTGATCTTCTTTGGCTCATGACATATGACCCGGCAAAAGCTCTCAATTCTTTCGGTTTGGAGCCTGACAGCATTCCCGAACACCTGGTTTTGCCTTGGCGAGACGAGCTACGCTATCAGCACTCTTTAGTACAGAAAGATTTTTTTCAACCTGCTATAACTTCCGAAAATTGCAAAGCAGCGTATCAGAAATTGCTTAACGTTTCTGATATGATCGTTGCAGCGGTGGTCTACAATAAGTGTTTTAGACTGACCCAGTACGCTGATGAGAGCTATATTGAAAGAACTCTGTATCTTCTTGGTAGCTTCCAGGAAGTCAACTATTTTGGTGGGCTTCGTACTCTGCACTTTGACAAATCAGAGTCTGCTATGCTCAAACCGTATGCGGCTCAGATTCACGATTTGTTGGAAGCAATTTGGAATGACACACTTCTTCGCAAAGCTTCGGAAGTCAATACACCTCTGGCTGTTCCCCTGAAACGATGGTTACAGGATCACAGTGTTGACACAGTTGATACTGCTGAGCAGGAGCCGGATATTGTGGTTGAAACTGCCTCTGCGACCGGCATACCGTCCCTTCCTACTCCGAAAAATGAATGCAATGAACATTCGGCGGAGAGTTCTCTTACAGTCATGGATATCATGGCTAATGAATCTCTCTTTGAGAAGTTTCTCGGTGTATGCCAGGAACTGGAAAAGGCTGGATACAGTGCCAGGATGGTTGTTGGCAAGTTGGATGCTATTTCCAGCATTTTGGAAGCTTCCAAAATGCTGAAGTAATCCCACTTCTCAAATAGCCCTCTACCAAAAAAGCGACAGATAAAATATCTGTCGCTCAGACTGTTGACAAACCCCAGAAATTTTTTCTGGGGTTTGAACAAATAAGTCTTA
>CABUKD010000028.1 GCA_902492105.1 uncultured Clostridium sp. | reverse complement strand
TTACAGCTGTCCAAAAGGGGAAAGGTTTTAAAAATTGAAAAAGACAATTCTAATACTTTTTTTTTCTAATTTTAGGACATCCCCTTTATAAATAGAATTTCAATACACTTTCTTATGTAGTTGGGGGACGTAAATAAAAAGATATACCTACTATTTTTTATAATAAATTATTTATTCTACAGTAACAGATTTTGCTAAATTTCTAGGTTTATCCACATCTAATCCCTTATTTTTAGAGATATAATAAGAAAGTAATTGAAGTGGAACCACAGAAAGAATAGGAGATATTAAACAATCTGTCTCTGGGATATTAATTACAAAATCAATATTGGTATTACTGATTTTTTGATTGGTAATTACTAAAGTTTTAGCTCCTCTGGTAACTACTTCTTGAAGATTGCTAATACATTTTTCTACTAAATCTGGGTTAGTTATCACATTAATAACAGTTACTCCATTTTCAATTAGAGCAATAGGACCATGTTTTAATTCTCCCGCGGCATATGCTTCTGAATGGATATAAGATATTTCTTTTAGTTTTAAAGAACCTTCCATAGCTACATGATAATCTGTTCCTCTTCCTAAAAAGTACATATCATGTTCTGTATAAACTTTTTTAGCAAATTTTTCAATTTCTTTGGTTTCATCTAATACTGCTTCTAACTTAGTTGGTAAATCTAAAATTTCAGATTTTAAATCATCTAATACTGCTTTTTCACTACTAGTTAACATTTCTGCAAAATAGATAGCTAAAATTACCATAAGTACTACTTGGGAAGTATACGCTTTTGTAGAAGCAACTGCAATTTCAGGACCTGCATGAGTATAAATGGTATAGTCAGCTTCACGTGTAATAGAACTTCCAATGACATTAGAAACTGCTAAAGTTTTAGCCCTTTTCGATTTAGCAAGTTTTAAAGCCGCAATAGTATCTGCTGTTTCACCAGATTGACTAATATAAATACAAAGTGTATTCTCATCTATGATAGGATTTCTGTAACGAAATTCAGAAGCAATGTCTACTTGTGTTGGAATTTTACAAAGTTTTTCTATAGCAGTTTTACCAACTAGTCCTGCATGCATAGCAGTTCCACAAGCTACAATATAAATTTGCCTGATTTTTTCTAAATCTTTTTTCTGGAGACTTAAATCATCAAAAAAACATTTTTCTCCTAATTGTAGATGAGAACCAATGGTTTCGCGAATAGCATTTGGTTGTTCATAAATTTCTTTTAACATATAATCTTCAAAACCATTTTTTTCTGCAGCAGTAGCATCCCATTCAATGTTTTTTATAGCTTTGGTATGTTCTAATAAAGTATTGTCAAAGAAATGAACGCTATCTGTTGTTACTACAGCATATTCGTTATCTTCTAAAAGGTAAAAATCTCTTGTATGAGAAAGAATCGCAGGAATATCAGATGCAATAAAGTTTTCGCCTTTTCCTCTTCCAATTACCAAAGGACTATCTTTTCTTACTACAATAATTTCATTTGGATATAATTTAGAAATAACTTCTATAGCATAACTACCTTTTAAGTCATCTACAGCAGATTTTACAGCCCTTAAAAATGGATTTTCATCAGAAATACCATTGGTATAATAATAGTGAATTAAGTTAGGAATTACCTCTGTATCTGTTTGAGATAAAAAGTGATATCCTTTGCTACTTAAAAATTCTCTTAATTCATGATAATTTTCAATAATTCCATTATGTACTACAGCAAATAAATTAGCATTATCCATATGTGGATGAGAATTTTCTTTTGAAGGTTTTCCATGAGTTGCCCATCTAGTATGTGCAATTCCTATAGAAGAAGTTAAATCCTCTATTCCAGGAATTTCTTTTAAATTCGCTACTCTACCTTTATCTTTCATAACAACTAGTTCTTGATTTTCAATTACTGCTATACCTGCAGAATCATATCCTCTATATTCTAAGCTAAGAAGCCCGTCTATTAAAACCGGGGTAGCTTTTTTATTTCCTACATAACCTATAATTCCACACATTGTTTCTTTCCATCCTTTCTTATTATCAAAGATTCATAGCTAGAAAAAGCCTTGTTTAAGCCAAATTTTCTATTCTATTTTCCAAAATTCTTATTCAATTCATTTTTTATAATATTATATTACTATAAAAATTGCAATGTGTCAAAAGTAAAATTGTAAAACAGCTATAAATATGTTACAATAGAAAAAGTAAGGAGGTAGCCATGGCATTTAATATAGAAGAAGAATTAAAAAAATTGCCTAACAAACCAGGCGTATATATTATGCATGATAAAGATGACAAAATTATCTATGTTGGTAAGGCAATTTCTTTAAAAAATAGAGTAAGACAATATTTTAGAAAAACCAATAAAACCAAAAGAATAGAAAACATGGTTGCTTTAATTGACCATTTTGAATATATTGTGACAGACAATGAATCAGAAGCACTTATTTTAGAATGTAACTTAATTAAGAAAAATATGCCAAAATTTAATGTACTATTAAAAGATGATAAAACCTATCCATATATTAAAGTAAATGTGCAAGAAGATTATCCAGATGTATATATAACAAGAAGAATTTTAAATGATGGAGCAAAATATTTTGGACCATATGCTAGTGCACGGTGCAGCTAAAGAAATGATATCTTTTATCAAATCAAAATTTAAAATTAGGCAATGCAGAAGTTTTAAATATAAAGATAGACCTTGTTTAAATTACCATATTAAAAAATGTGCAGCTCCTTGTATGGGATATATTTCTAAAGAAGAATACAGAGAACAAATTAATCAAGTAATTAATTTATTAAATGGTAAAACTGCTCCTATTATTAAGCAAATAGAAGCAGAAATGCAAGAAGCGGTAAGTAAACTAGATTTTGAAAAAGCAGCCTATTTACGAGATAAAAAATTAGCAATAGAAAAAATAAGTTTTGAAAAACAAAAGGTTTCTAACCTTTCAGAAAATGACATTGATGTAATTGGTCTTGCCAAAAACGAATTACGTGTTTGTATTGAGGTGTTTTTTATTAGAAACAGTAAAATGATAGGAAGAGAGCATTACTTTTTTGAAGATTTAGTAGATGAATCTAATAAAGAAATTCTTTCTGATTTTATCAAACAATACTACTTAAATAGTTTAGTAGTGCCACATAGAATTATGGTACAAGAGGATATAGAGGATAGAGAATTAGTAGAAAAATCTCTTTCCGAAAAAATGGGAAGAAATGTGGAAATTAAATCTCCACAAAAGGGAGAAAAGCTTAGACTAGTAGAAATGGCAGAAAAAAATGCGAAAATCACTTTGGAAAATACAGAAAAAGAGAAATATGGAGTTGTAAATGAACTAAAAAAAGTATTAAATATGGATAAACTCCCAAGAAAAATAGAAAGTTTTGATATTTCCAATATTTCTGGACAATATATGGTTGCAGCTATGTGTGTGCTTTATGATGGAGTTGTAAAAAAGAATTTATCTAAAACTTTTAAAATAAAAACAGTATTAGAACAAGATGACCCTAAATGTATGCAAGAAGTAATTACCAGAAGATTAAAACATTCTATAGAAAATCCAAATGGAGCTTTTGGAAAATTGCCAGATGCTATTTTTGTAGATGGAGGTATTACCCAAATGAGAGCTGCAAAAGAGGCTATGGCTGTATACAATTTAGACATTCCAATTTATGGTATGGTAAAAGATGATAAACATACAACTAGAGCTTTAATAGATGAAAATAGAAAAGAAATTCCTTTGTCAGAAAGATTAATGAACACCATTACTTATTTTCAAGATTGTGTTCACGAAAAAGCAATTGGATACCATAGAAAATTAAGAGGAAAAGATATTACCAAATCTGCTTTAGACCAAATTACAGGAATCGGACCTGCTAAAAAGAAAGCACTTTTGAAACAATTTGGAGGAGTGCAAAAAATAAAAGAGGCAAGCATAGAAGAAATAGCAAAAGTACCTGGAATTACAAAAAAATTAGCAGAAGCGATTAAGCAAGCTTTAAATTAGTTGTTTTTTATAATAGCAAGGCTAAATAATGGTTTTGGTAACAATTACCTAAATTTGTGAAAATAGAGTAAAATATAAAAATATCGTAAAAAAGCAAAAATAAAAATTTGTAAAAAAATAATAATTTTTGTAATACGATTTTTATCATAAAATCCAAATATACAGAATATATTGATACTAAGAAAATAAAATGGAGGGATTTTATGGAGTACACAAAAGATTTAATTTTAAAGGTACATTATCAAAAAACAAATAATAATTTAGGAGAGAAATTAAGAAAAAGGACAAGCTATTTTTTAGAAAAAATGAAAAAGCACAAAATAATAACATCTAGTGTTGTTTTGATACTTATGTTAGTTATAGCCGATGTTTTATTAATTATGAATTTTATGCATGCATTAGAAAATTTATTGTAACAGACCTAAGAAATAAAACGAAAGCAAAAAGCACAAAATTAAAAACATTGACATCTTGTTGATTATATCTTATACTGTAAATAGTTGAAAAGAAGGTGTAACATGGAAGTAGCAAGAGATTGGAAAGATTACGAAATACTTGATATGGCAAATGGAGAAAAACTAGAAAGATGGAAAAATGTTATTTTAATAAGACCAGATCCACAAATTATTTGGACTAAAAAAACATTCCCGGACAAGTGGAAAAACGTAAATGCCAAATATCATAGAAGTTCTTCCGGTGGAGGAAATTGGGAATACCAGAAAAAAATGCCAGACAGCTGGCAAATAAAATATAAAGAACTAACCTTTCAAATTAAGCCAATGGGATTTAAACACACTGGCTTATTTCCTGAACAAGCAGTAAATTGGGATTGGATGATTTCTAAAATCAAACAAACCAATAGACCAATAAAAGTATTAAATCTATTTGCCTATACAGGAGGTGCAACAGTAGCATGCACTTATGCTGGTGCTGAAGTATGCCATGTAGATAGTTCAAAAGGCATGGTAGCATGGGCAAAAGAGAATATAAAGGCTTCAGGTTTAGAAAATAGACCTATTCGCTATATCGTGGATGATGTTATCAAATTTGTAAATCGAGAAATAAGAAGAGGAAACCAATATGATGCCATTATTATGGATCCACCATCTTATGGAAGAGGTGCTAATGGAGAAGTATGGAAGTTTGAAGAAAACTTAGCAGAACTAATAGAATTATGTACAAAAGTATTATCTAAAAATCCGCTTTTCTTTTTAATTAATTCCTACACAACTGGAATTTCTAGTACAGTATTACAAAATATATTAGAATTATCTATACCAAAGCAATATCATGGAAAAGTGTCATGTGGAGAAATAGGACTTCCTATGACCAATTCTTCCCTTATTTTACCATGTGGTATTTTTGCACGTTGGGAAAGCAAATAACTTAAAAAACATCATAATATCATATTAGGACAATAAAAAAGTTAAAATGAATTCAAGGAAAGATATCGTAAAATGGAAAAATTAAATGTAATTTATGAAGATAATCATATGATTGTGGTAGAAAAACCAGTAAATATTCCATCTCAATCAGATAAAACAGGAGATGTAGATTTACTTAGTATAGTAAAACAATATATAAAAGAAAAGTATAACAAGCCGGGAAATGTCTATGTTGGGTTAATTCACCGTTTAGACAGACCAGTAGGTGGAGTTATGGTATTTGCCAAAACTTCTAAAGCAGCAGCAAGACTTAGCAATCAAGTAAGAGAAAAGCAATTTCAAAAAACTTATTTAACAATTGTAAATGGCAAAATGGAAAAAGAAAAAGATACTTTGCAAGATTATCTATTAAAAAATGAAAAAACAAATATGAGCAAGGTAGTAGCAGAAGGAACAAAAAATAGTAAATTAGCAATATTAGATTATGAGGTTTTAAAATATGATAAAGAAATTAATTTGTCTGTTTTAAAGATACATTTACATACAGGAAGGCATCATCAAATAAGAGTGCAACTATCTAGTAGAAACCATAGTATCTATGGAGATCAAAAATATGGTGGGAGAGGGCATGGCAAGCAAATTGCCCTTTGGGCGTATGAATTAAAGCTTTATCATCCTATTACCAATGAACTTATGACATTTCATTCTATTCCAAAACAAGAAGGTAGCTGGAAAATATTAGAAGATATATTGCTAGAAAACTAATGAAATCAAGAAAAAACAGTAAATGAAACATATCATATTGCTGTTTCTTTTTTTATATTTCAACATATCACAGTAATCTTTTATAAAAATTCTACTTTCGAATACCAAACAAAAAATTACAAAATTCATCATTATTTTTTATATATTTCGTAAAAAAAATCAACTAAAAAGAAATGCAAAATATAGAATGACTACAGCAAAACATTGAGGTAGAAAAATGATAGATAAATTTTGTGATTGGATTGTAGAAAAAATAAAACAAAAAATGCCAGAAATAGATGAAGAAAAAGAAATGGTGATTACTTTTGGAGTAAGAATACTATTTGGAGAAATGCCAAAAATTCTTTTATTAATTATCATTGGATTTCTCTTAAATGTGGGATGGTATATTCTTCTTATGTTTTTATTACTTGCACCTTATAGGAGTTTTACGGGAGGTTTTCACTTAAAAACACATCTTGGCTGTATGCTAACTACTACAATTTTATATCTTTCTCCTATTCTCATTGCCAAGTATTTGCCAATTGACCAAAACTATATTTTATATTTTCTAACTTTTATAATAGGAGTTATGAGTATTATTTTTATAATCAAATATGCTCCAGCAGATACAGAAAACATTCCTATTTTAAGTAAAAAAGAAAGACAAACAAAAAGAATAAAAGCTTATATTTTCTTACCAATTTTATTAGCAATTATCGTTTTTAGCCCAGATAAAATTATTAGTTATATGCTACTTTATGGAATCTTTTTACAAAACCTAACCATTATGCCAATTGCCTACAAGTTAACAAATAATAAACATGGATATGAAGTTTATGGCAGTGAAGAAACAGTTTCATAGTACTAAAATAAAAGATAATAAAGCATTAGCCGGCAATGCTATTATTATATAAATTTTATTTATTTAAGGAGGAACACAAATGTTAAAATTATTAGCAAAAGTAGCTGAAAAATATGCAAAATCAACCAATACTGCATGCTTAATTTTAGGAGTTGTACATCAACCTAAAATGCCAGCATCATTAATAAAGAAAGATTAATTTTATAAAAGTCAAAAATGCTAAAAAAATAATATTTCCTTAAAACATAAAAGACAATAAAAAGTAGAACCTTATCTTCCAAGGTTCTACTTTTTAGTTTTCTAATAATAAATTTCAAATTGTTGTACAAAAAATTCTTCGTTTTTGGTAGTAAACAGATTTAAATTATTGTTTTTCTTTAATACTTGTCTTACTTCCCATAATCCAAGTCCACTATTCGTTTCTTTGGATTTGGTAGAAAAGTCTTTATCAAAGATTCGGTCAATATCCACATCTTTATCTAAATAAGTATTTTCAATAATCATTACCATTCTTTTACGATTTTCTTCTTTTCTAAAAGTAACATGAATGACTTTATCTTTACATTCGGAAGTAGCTTCTATTGCATTATCCATAAGAATACCTAAAATTCTAGTAAATTCATATATTTTCATATGTTGTTCTATTTCATTTAAATCCATGAAAATGGCTAAATTAATTTGTACTCCTAATTCATCTGCTCTATGGTATTTTGCTGCCATAACATTATAGATGGCAGAATTATTAATAATGGATGGATTTAGTGCAGTTAAGTTATTAACTTGGTCACAATCTTTTAACAATTGAGAATAATATTTTTTAAGTCCTTCCATATCATTGGTACTGATATAACCGCCAATACCTTGTACAATATTATGAAAATCATGCTTGAAACCTCTCATTTTATCATGTAATAAACTTAAGGTCTTGTTATATAATTGTGCTTCTGCTAAATTTTGAGAAGTAGTTTCTAATTTAGTAGTATTTAACAAACTATAAATACTAATAAAGAAATAAGCAAGTAAACTTAAAATACTAACAATGGTAATTCCAATTGGCATTTTATCGCTATAAAAAGAAATTAAATAAAATTGTGTACCTATAGCTATAATTCCTAATAATGTATTAATAATAAATAGAATTTTATTTTTTTTAGTCAAGTTTTCTAAGTTAAAGCGAAATTTAAAAAATTTAATTATTCTATAAATTATATAGATACATAAATATATACTAAGAATATATACAATACGATATAATGGGACAGACATAACTATTTCTTTTGTGATATCAAAAATTGATAAATAAAGTTGTAACATGAACAATTCTAGAACACTGCTGAAAGCAATAAGGATAAATTCTGCCAATAGAGATTTTAACCAAGAAGCTTTTAAAATAAATTTAATTAATAAAATTACCATAATCATATTGGCAAAAATACCATATGGATCTGGAATAAAAGTTCTAGTAATAAAAGCAATAATGCTAATACTAACTACATAAATAAGTTTAGATTTCTTTTCAGACTTAATATCTAAAAGAGTTGTAAAAAGTAACATGTTTACAAAAGCATCAATAAAATAAATTGGGAACATTAAAATTGTAGTTAAAGTTTCATTAGGCGTTGTAAGAGCCGTCCAAATTGTTTGAAAAATTTCCATCATTAAATACCTCCATAAATTGATTTTTATATTTAGGACCTATAAAACACTTTAGATCCTTATTATTATTTAACCAAACAACACTTTTTGTTGTATCAATATCTGTTACTTTCTTTAGGTTAACAATATACGATTTATGACATTGCATAAATTGATTTGGTAATAGTGGTAAAATTTTTTTAAAAGAACTATAAGTTTCATAATCTCTTGTATCAGTATGAAAAATTACTTTCATTCCATCTTTTTGAATATATTGAATACTATCTTGTCTAATAATTGTTTTATTGTTGTCTAATCTAACAAAATTAATTTGAGTTCCAGAAGCATCTTCAAATAGCCTTATTATAGTATCTTCCAATCTTTCTGGAGTGACTGGTTTTGGTAAATAATCAAATGTTTTATATCGATATGCTACTAAACCATATTCAAGATGACCTGTAGTAAAAATAATATATACATTTTTGTCCTTTTTTCGGATCATATTTGCTAAATCTAGGCCAGTCACATTTGATCTTAATTCAATGTCTAAAATAACAACATTAACAGTATGCTCTCTTATATAATTCATTAGCTCATCGGGTCTAGTAGTACTTAAAACAATTTGTGCATCAAATTTGTTACGAATCAATACTGAGTCTAACATTTTCTCTAGTTTTTTCAGAACATTAAGGTTATCATCGCATAACACAAAATCTAACATCCCTTTATCCTCCGTAAAAAATATAAAATTAAAAATCTGAAAAATTAGATATAAAAAAGGTTCGACAAAATATAACAGCATTACCTAAAATTTTCCAGTACTTTATTAATATAATCTAAATGAATTAGATTGTCAAGCGGTTTTAAAAAAATATTTAAAAGTGTCGATTTATGCTAATAATGGTTGAAATTTGAAGAATTTTAGAAAATAGAAATTACTAGTTATTTTTTTCTTTTCCTTTCATAAATATGAATAAGGAAGGGAGAGAAAACTTAACGTGAAAAAACATTTTAATATTCTTATTTTATTATCTTCTATTTTAGTTATTTTTATTTTTGCTTTTTGCACTATGAATAGCAATCAAACAAATCAAACTGTACAAACTAGTAGTACCACATTAAGTAATAAGAAAATTGGCTGGGGCATCAAAAGAGAAAAAGATCATAAGCAACCAGACGTTGGAAGCGTAAATAAAAAAATAATGGATACTTATGATGGAATTTGTATAGGAAATGCAGATTCTAAATATGTTTATTTAACTTTTGATGAAGGCTATGAAGCAGGTTATACTTCTAAAATTTTAGCTGTTTTAAAAGAAAATAAAGTGCCAGCAGCCTTTTTTATTACAGCTCATTATTTAAATACGCAACCAGATTTAGTAAAACAGATGATTGATGAAGGCCATATTGTAGGAAACCATACAGTAAACCATAAGTCTATGCCAGACTTAACAGAAGAACAAATACAAAAAGAAGTAATGGATTTACATACATCAGTGTATGAAAAATTTAACTATGAGATGAAATATATTCGTCCACCAAAAGGTGAATTTAGTGAAAGAACGATTGCCTATACAAATAGTTTGGGGTACAAAACAGTAATGTGGTCTTTAGCCTATGACGATTGGGATGAAAGCAAGCAAGGTAGAGAAGACTATGGGACACAAAAAATATTAGATAATATTCATCCAGGCTGTGTTATTTTGTTACATGCTACCTCAAAAGATAATAGTAATATTTTAGATTATTGCATTAAAGAGATTAGAAAAATAGGGTATGAGTTTAAAAGTTTAGAAGAATTTCAAAGATAAGGAGACAAAATAATGCCTAATTTTGCAAAAAGAAAAAAGAAAAATATACCCAGTAAAGTAAGCCGTTTATTGGAAATACCACAAGAGGTTTCTACAAATTTGCCAAAAGTAACAGTGTTAGGATTTGAAAAAATATTAATTGAAAACTATAAGTCTATTTTAGAATATCAAGAATTCTATATTCGTATTAGTACTTTTATTGGTATCTTAAACATTAATGGCTATGAACTTAATTTAAAAGAAATGACAACAGATGATTTACTTGTTACAGGAAAAATAGAATCTATTGACTTTGAAGCAATTACTGATGAAGAATAGGGGGATGAAACTTTGTACTTTCAGATTTTACTTGGTTATCTTTTAGGATATGTAACGATAGAAATAGAAGGCTATTTTATGGAACGTTTTATTAACCTTTGTAATAACCAAAAGATTTTTTTGTGGAATTTACAAAGAACGAATTCTACTTCTATGAAGGTAAATATGAATATTCGCGATTTTAAAAAAATAAAAGAAATTGCGAAAAAAACAAAATGTAGAGTGAAAATAAAAAATAAAAAAGGAATCCCATTTCTTTTGCACCGATACAAAAAGAGAAAGATTTTTGCCCTTTTCTTTTTGTTGATTTTAATGGCTATTTTTACTTTATCAAATTTTATTTGGAACATTGAAATTACAGGGAATGAAACAATTCCTAAAGAGGAAATACAGCAAATGTTGGAGAAACATCATTTTGCCATAGGAAGCTGTAAAATTGGTTTACAAACTAAGAATATTATAGAACAAATTCGTTTGGAACGAGATGATATTGCATGGGTAGGAATTGAAATAAAAGGAACCAATGCAATTGTTAAAATTGTAGAAGCAGATTTAAAACCAGATATCATTCCGGAAGAAGAGTATTGTAATCTAATTGCAACAAAAGAGGGAATGATTGTAAAAGTAACAGCGCAAAATGGTACACCCCTAGTAAAAGAAGGTGATCTTGTAACAAAGGGCAGCATTTTAGTAGGAGGGTGGTTAGAAGGAAAATACACAGGAACGCGTTATGTGCATGCAAATGGAGAAGTACAGGCAAAAGTTTGGTATTCTCAAAAAGTAGAAGTTCCTTTAAAACAGGTAAAAAAAGTAAAAACGGGAAATGAGGAAAATAAATATTCCGTAAAGATAAATAATTTTGAAATAAATTTGTCAAAAGGGGTTTCAAAATTTCAAAATTATGATACAATAGAGACGAGTAAAAAACTAAAACTATTTTCTGATTTTTATTTGCCAATTGAAATACATGAAAAAATCTATCAAGAATACGAAGAACAAGAAATTACCTACACAGTAGAAGAAGCAAAACAGGTAGGAATACAGCAAGCAGAGCAAAAATTAGAAGAACAAATAGCTTGTATAGATCAAACTAAAAATGAGGGGCAAACACAAAATAGAGAACAAGCAGAAAATACAAAGCAGATTTTAGACAAACAGGTTCATACTAAACAAGTAGGAGATGCTATAGAAGTTGAGGTTATTTACGAGGTATTAGAGAACATCGCGACAAAAGAAAAATTAGTGTTTTGAAAGGAAGAATAGCCATGGAAGAAAGAAGTTTAAGAGTATACCAAGAGAAAACCTTTTTTACGAAAATAACAAACACATTGAATAAATTACTTATTCCAACTAGGATTGGAATTAATGGAATGTTAATTTCAATGAAACGTAATAATGCTTTAAAAGCATATGAAGCATATGTACAATGTGACCAAATAGAAGATCAAAAGAAACAAGAGGCAATTACACAAAAATTTGAAGATGTATATGCCCTTTATTTAGAATCAATTGATAAATATATTATGGATTCTATTTACAAAAAAGTAAAAAATGACACAGCAAATGATTTTGAAAAAAATGCTTTGTCACAATATTATACAATTGTTCATCTAAAGGAAACAGAATACTTAGAGTATAAATATAGAAAGCAAATGTATTTATTAAATTTGGACTATGAAACAGTAGAAAATTTAAATAAGGTACAATTATTAGATAAATATCAAAAACTTTACTGTGCTCAAATGGAAGGATTATATAAAGGCTTATTAAAACATTATTCTATTAAATTAGCAGATAATTTAACACCAGGTGCCAAAGATGAAATTTATCATAAAATTTTTGTGGCTTTGGAAGACTATATTGAAAATATTTTACCATTAAAAATGAAAAAAGATCCTGAAAACAAGGTATATAAAGAAATATTAGAAGAATATCAGAACTTTGAAAAATTTACAGTAGGTAAATTAGATCAAAATGATGTCATTGAAAAAAATATGATATTACTAGGACTCAGTAGAAAACTATTTACCCATAGCTTACCATTAATTGTGGCAGAACAATGCTATGATAAACTATTAAATGATGTTAGAAGCCTAATTGTAGATACCAAAATAGTTCGTAAACAAGAAAAAGCTTATTCTTTATTAATGACTTTATTAGAAGAATATCATGTTAAATTATTATCAACTAAAATTTACTGGGATAAACCAGCAGATAGAGAAGAATACAAGAAGTTTTGGAAAAATTACCAAGAAATAAATAAAATGAAAGATGCTAATTACATTGAGTATATTAAAGAAAAACAAATTTTATTTTTAAAGAATGATCTAAAAAGACTAAGAAAACAAGAAAATAAATATTTTAAAATTATACAATTTTATTGTGACAAATTAGTAGAACTAGGTGCTATGAAAAAAATTGCAAATCACTATACTTCAGAAGGAACTTATACAAAAGGATTACAAAAAGGCAAAGAAGAAAAAAGAACTAAAAAAACGGTTAAAAAGGAAACAAAAAAGACAGCAAAAAAAGTAACCACACATAAAGAGGAAGAAAATAAGAAAACAGAAAAAACACATAAAACACATAAAACTGCACAAGATACAGAAAAAGTAACAGTGAAAAAAGCTAGAACTACAAGTACTAGAGCAACAAGAAAGAAAAGTGTAGTAAATGCTTAGCTTTATTTAGAAATCTATTTCAAAAAGCAAGTAGAAAAATAGTAACTAGTAAATGACATGAAAGATAGTAAAAACAAGAAAAGGTAGGAGAATTAAAATGAATTGTGTAACAGAAGTTGTATGGAAAGATATTCCAGAACAAGTAGAATATGAAGAATTTGTTGATAAAATTATACAAACTTGTTTTAAGGTAGAAAAAATAGATCCTACCCTTTTCTATATTTGTGTTACCTTAACTAATCCTGAAAATATTAGAAAATATAATCAAAAATATCGTAATATTGACCGAGAAACAGATGTGCTTTCCTTCCCAATGTTTGAAAAGGAAGAACTAGATCATTTATTTAACAAGACAAAAGAAAATGGTCTAGAACAAGTAACAGACAAAAAACAACAAGAAGATGAAAATAAATTAGAAAATGAAATTATAGAAAATGGACTATTACAAGACATTTTAGGAGATATTATTATTTCTATAGATAGAGTAAAACAACAAGCAGAAGAATATGGTCATAGTTTTGAAAGAGAATTTGCCTATATGTTAGTACATGGATTTTACCATTTAAGAGGTTATGATCATATGTTAGAAGACGAAAAGAAGGTTATGAGGCAAAAAGAAGAAAATGTATTAGGACAATTAAATATTACAAGATAAGGGGAGCAGGCATGAAAGCAAAGGGAAAAGAGGAAAAACAAGAACAGGAGCATAAAAAAACAAAAAAAGAAAAAGTAAGCCAAGAAAAAATAGAAAAAAGAAAAAGTGAAGAAAGTCAAGAACAATATGTAGATACGAAAAATGCTCAAAATAACGAAAATCAAAAAGAAGAAGACAAACGAATTAAAAATCATGGTTTTATTGATGCTTGGAAAAATGCTTTTAATGGAATCATTTATGCAACTACTACACAAAGCAATATAAAAAAGCAATTAATTATTGCGGTAATTGTAGTAATTGTTAGTCTCTTTTTTAACTTAGATAGAGCAGAATTTTTATGTTTTCTATTTACTATTGTTCTTATTCTTTTTGCAGAAATGGTAAATACTGCTATTGAGACTGTAGTAGACCTTTATGTGGATGTATATCATCCTAAAGCCAAAATCGCAAAAGATGTAGCAGCAGGAGGAGTAGTAATTACTACTATTAACGCTATTATCGTAGCTTATTTTCTATTCTTTGATAAAATTTCAGATATTGGCTTAACCTTTTTACAAAATGTTACTAATTCACCAATGCATTTAGCATTTGCAGTTATGATTATGGTTATGATAGCAGCATTAGCTCTTATTGCTTATGCAAAGACAAATAAACATAAAGGTTTAAATGCTAAATTTGTACCAAGTGGACATGCAACAATCGCGTTTGGAGCAAACACCATTATTTGGCTTTTAACAGACAACATTGTTATATTAATGCTTTCATTAGTAATGGCTATTTTATTATCAGAAAGTAGAATTGCTGCAAAAGAACATAAACTTTCAGAAGTTATTTTTAGTGCTTGTTTAGGAACAGTATTGGTTTTAATTTTATATGGAATATGTCAGCCATTAGGGACGTTCCTTCTTGGCTGAAAATCAGCCATTGGGGACGTTCCTTTTTGGTCGAAAATCAGCCATTGGGGACACTCCTTAAAAAACGAATACCTTTTTAAAATAAAACCAAACCAGACCAGACTAAACTAAACCGAAGAAAATAAAACTAAATTAAACTAAACGTAAGCAACAGTGCTAAATAGAATATGTACAAATTATTTAGGAGGGAAAAATGAGAAGTACAAGAGCAAAAAGTATTAAAACAACAAAAGGTGGAGTAAAGCTTTTAGTTGTCATTTTAATTATTTTAATTTTAGTAGCAGGTGGATTATTAGCAGTTAAATTTTGGCAAGATAGTCAAAATCAAAAGCAGGTAGGAAATGTAAATACAATAAAAGAGCAAGAAAAAATTCCAGAGCCCACTACTTTTGCAGGAAATGAAAGACCAATTGCTTTTATGATAGATAATAATATTAATGCAATGCCACAAGCTGGATTATTAGAAGCGGACTTAGTTTACGAAATAATTGTAGAGGGCGGAGAAACTAGGCTAATGCTTGTTATGCAGGGAAAAGATTTAGATAAAATAGGCCCTTTAAGAAGTGCAAGACATTATTTCTTAGATTATGCTTTAGAAAATGATGCAATTTATGTACATTATGGGCAAAGTCCACAAGCAAAATCAGATATTAAAAGCCTTTCCATTTCAGATATTAATGGAATTTATGAAAGTGAAAGTTTATTTTGGAGAGATAGTTCAAGATATGCTCCACATAATGCAGTGACTTCTACTGCTAATATTGAAAAAATTATAGAAAGAGAAGGATTTCGAACAACAACTCATCAAGATCCAGTTCTAAATTACGTGGTAGAACAAGAGTTGGATTCTATAGAAGAAATAGAACAACAAGAAAAAGCAGAAAATCAAGAACAATCTGGTAATGTTAATGAAAATAATAACCAAGAGGAAGAAACACAAAGCACTTCTCAAATACAAGATGCTTGGAAAATAACAATACCATACTCTTCTTATAATACTGTAAAATATGAATATGATCCAGAAACTGAAACCTATATTAGATATTCAAGAGATAAAAAGCAAGTAGATTGGAAAACAGAAAAAGAAGTTACTACCAAAAATATTATTATTACCTTTGTAAAAAATGAAAGTATAGATAGTTATGGAAGACAAACTTTATATAATCTAAAAAAAGCAGATGGATATTATATTACCAATGGAAAAGCAATTCCTATTACTTGCGAAAAAACTTCTAGAAGTGGCAAGACAATATACAAAGACTTGAATGGAAATGAACTAAAAGTAAATGATGGAAAAACATTTATTCAAATTTGCCCAGTCAATAGTGAAGTGGAATTCAAAGGGAAAACTGTAGAAAAATAAAAATATTACAAATCAACTTTCTTTATAACTTATTAGCACAATTTTAGGCGAATAAGAAAATAAAGAAAGTTTTTTGATATTATTGTACAAAAATATATAGTTTGATATAATAATCAAAAGAAGCAAAAAAGTAGAAACTAGCAATAAAGAAAGGAAAAATTTATGGGTCCAAAAAAGCAAAAGAATAGTTGCTGTATGGAGCAAAAATTAGAAAAAGAAATACAAGAGATTTTAGAGCAATACACACAAATAAAAGACAATTTAATTCCTATTTTAAATGATATACAAGTAAAATATGGATATATTCCATTGCTTGCACAGAAGAAAATTGCAGAGTATTTAGCAATTCCAATGGCAGAAATTTATGGAGTAATTACTTTTTATTCTAGATTTACCTTAAAGCCAAAGGGAAAATATGCTATTTCTGTTTGCCTAGGTACTGCTTGTTTTGTAAAAGGTTCCGAAAAAATTATGGAAAGGTTAAAAAGTAGATTAAAAATAGGGGAAGGAGAAACCACAAAAGATGGCTTGTTTTCTATTGATGCTACTCGTTGTGTGGGGGCTTGCGGAATCGCACCAGTATTTACCGTAAATGGTGAAGTATATGGGAAAGCAACTGTAAAAAAACTAGATGAGGTTTTAGACAAATTACAGCAAACAAACCAAGAAGAAAAATAGTTTATTTATGATAAAAGAAGGTATTTTGCAAAAAGAAATAAAGTAATAATCCTAAAGAAGGAGAAACAAATGAATACATTACAAAAAGTAAGAGAAATAAGAGACACCAAAAGAAAAGAACTAGATATTAGAGTAAATAATACAGTAGGTTCAAAAGAAAAACATATTTTAGTATGTCATGGCACAGGGTGTACTTCTTCTAAATCTCCTCAAATTATTGAAAACTTAAAAAAAATATTAAAAGAAAAAAACATAGAAAATGTACGTGTAATACAAACTGGATGTTTTGGTTTATGTGCAAAAGGACCTATTGTAATTATCAGGCCAGAAGATACCTTTTATGCCATGGTAACACCAGAAGATTGTGAAGAAATTATCAATACTCACATTATAGAAGGTAAAATAGTAGAACGTCTTTTATGCAAAGAAATAGATGGCACTAAAGTAAAAAAATTAGACGAACTTAGCTTTTATAAAAAACAAAAAAGAATTGCCCTTAAAAATTGCGGAAAAATAGACCCAGAGAATATAGAAGAATACATTGCCTTTGATGGCTATAAGGCTTTAGAAAAAGTTTTACTTACCATGTCACCAGAAGAAGTAATAGATATCATAGAACAATCTGGCTTAAGAGGCAGAGGTGGAGGAGGCTTCCCTACAGGTAAAAAATGGAGGCTAACAAGAGAGGCTACAGGCAAGCAAAAATATGTAGTTTGTAATGCAGATGAAGGTGACCCAGGAGCCTTTATGGATAGAAGCATTTTAGAAGGGGACCCTCATTCTGTTTTAGAGTCAATGATCATTGCAGGATATGCAATAGGTGCTAACAAAGGGTATATTTATGTAAGGGCAGAATATCCTATTGCTGTTCACAGATTTGATATTGCCATTAAACAAGCAAGACAATACGGTTTGCTAGGAAATAATATTTTTGGCACAGAATTTAGTTTTGATGTAGAAATTCGTTTAGGTGCAGGAGCTTATGTATGTGGAGAAGAAACAGCTCTTTTAGAATCGATAGAAGGAAAACGTGGACAACCAAGGGTAAAACCACCCTATCCTGCAAACCAAGGCTTATGGTGGAAACCAACTTTAATTAATAATGTAGAAACATTTGCCAATGTCACTAGAATTATTTTAAATGGTGCAGACTGGTATGCAAGTATTGGTACAGAAACTTCAAAAGGAACTAAAGTATTTGCATTAGGAGGTAATGTAGTAAATACAGGATTAGTAGAAGTACCTATGGGAACAACTTTAAGAGAAATCGTTTATGATATTGGTGGGGGAATTCCTAATGGAAGAGATTTTAAAGCTGCACAAACAGGAGGACCTTCTGGTGGATGTATTCCAAAAGAACATATAGATACACCTATTGATTATGAGGCACTAGCGGAAATGGGCTCTATTATGGGTTCTGGTGGATTAATTGTTATGGATGATACGAAATGTATGGTAAATTTAGCCAGATTCTACTTAGATTTTACTGTGCAAGAATCTTGTGGAAAATGCACACCTTGTAGAATAGGAACCAAAAGAATGTTAGAAATTCTACAAAAAATAACAGAGGGAAGAGCTGACTTAGAGGACTTAGAAAGATTAGAAGAATTAGCAATCCTTATCCCTAAAACTGCCATTTGTGGATTAGGAAAAGCAGCACCTAATCCCGTACTTTCCACCTTAAAATTTTTTAGAGAAGAATATTTAGAACATATTAAATACAAAAATTGTAAAACAAAAGAATGTAAAGAATTAGCAATTATTCAAATTCAAGAAGAAAAATGCAAAGGATGTGGAATTTGCAAACGTAACTGTCCAGTAAATGCCATTTCTGGCGAACCAGGGAAGCCACATCATATTGATGAAAAAATATGTATGAAATGTAGAACTTGTATTTCCATGTGTCCATTTCATGCAATTAGCTAATTCAGCCATTGGGGACGGTCCTTTTTGGCTGAAAATCGACCAATGGGGACAGTCCTTCTGAGCTGAAAAAATGACCAAAAGCAATAGAATTCAATAAATAAAAAGAAAAAAACGAAGGAGTGTCCCTTCTGGCTGAAAATCAGCCAAAAAGGACCGTTCCCAATGGTTGAAAAAAGGAGAGAAAAGAAATGCCTGAGATACCAATGATACATTTAACAATTGATAATAAAAAAGTAGAAGTACCAAAAGGAACAACAATTTTGCAAGCAGCTAGAAAAGCAAATATTGATATTCCGACACTTTGCTATTTAAAGGAAATTAATGCTATAGGAGATTGCAGAATGTGTATTACCGAAGTAGAAGGAAGAAAAGGTTTTGCTACTTCCTGTATTCAAACTGTAGAAGAAGGAATGGTAGTACATACTCATTCTCCTGCTGTAATAGAAGCTAGAAAAATGATTTTAGATTTAATTTTATCTAATCACCATAGAGATTGTTTAACTTGTACTAGAAATGGAAACTGTGAATTACAGGCTTTAGCAATTAAATTTAATGTAACTGGAGTACGTTATGAAGGAGAGAAAAATGAGCATAAAATAGATAATGTTTCTCCTGCTATTGTACGTGATTTTAATAAATGTATTTTATGTAGAAGATGTGTTTCTGCTTGTAAAAGAGTGCAACAAATTGGAGCAATTGATGCAATAGGTAGAGGTTTTTCTTCTTGTATTTCTACAGTGGGAGACCATAGTTTAAATGATGTGAATTGTACTTTTTGTGGTCAATGTATTGAAGCTTGTCCAACAGGAGCATTGCAAGAGAAAGATAATACTGATATTGTTTGGGAAAAACTAAAAGATCCAGATACGTATGTAGTAGTGCAAACAGCTCCAGCAGTACGTGTGGCATTAGGAGAAGAATTTGGCATGCCAATAGGAACAAATGTAACAGGTAAAATGGTAGCATCTTTAAAGCGTTTGGGTTTTGATAAAGTGTTTGATACCAATACTGGTGCAGATTTTACCATTATGGAAGAAGCAACAGAATTTATAGAAAGATTTCAGAAAAATGACCATTTGCCAATGATTACTTCTTGTAGTCCAGGATGGGTAAGATATATAGAAATGAATTATCCTGAAAATTTAAAACATCTATCTAGTTGTAAATCTCCACATGAAATGTTTGGAGCAGTAATCAAAACCTATTATGCGGCAAAACAGAAGATTAATCCAGAAAAATTATTTGTAGTTTCTGTTATGCCTTGTATTGCTAAAAAATTTGAACGTCAAAGAGAAGAATTAAAGGACAACGGACTTTATGACGTAGACTGCGTTATTACTACTAGAGAACTTGCCAGAATGATAAAACAAGCTAATATTGAATTTGTAGAATTGGAAGAGGAAAAATTTGACAATCCAATGGGAGAAGCAACAGGAGCAGGTGCTATATTTGGTGTTACAGGTGGAGTAATGGAAGCGGCATTAAGAACTGTTTCTGAAATCTTAACAGGAAAAACTTTGGAAAAAATTGAATTTGAAGAAGTAAGGGGAAAAACAGGAATTAAAAGAGCTACCATACCAATAGGAGACAAACAAGTTAAAGTAGCTGTTGCTCATGGACTTGGAAATGCCAAAACGATTATGGAAGAAATAAAATCAGGAAAAGCAGATTACCAATTTGTAGAAATTATGGCCTGCCCAGGAGGATGCATTATGGGTGGAGGTCAACCAATAAAAAGTGCTAAAATACGAGAAACAGTAGATGTTAGAGCAAAGCGTGCAGCAGCAATGTATACGATAGACGAAAAAAGCAAAATTAGAGAGTCTCATAAAAATCCAGTGTTACAAAAAATTTATAGAGAGTTTTTGGGGGAACCTGGCGGACATTTAGCACATGAATTATTACATACTACTTATCAAAAAAGGGAAAAGTATATAATTTAAATAAAAGGAACAAACGTTTTAAAAACTATTGACATTAATTAAAATTAACGTTACAATAAATAAAGAAGTTTAGGGAAAGCAGAGTGAAGAACAGGTTTTAAGAAAATTGAAAAGTCAAGTGAATTTAGTAGAAAAAAACTAAAAAATGATTGACAAAATTCTACAAAAGGTGAAAAATAATAGTAGTATAATAAAAACAGAAAGGAAAGCGCCATTTATTTTTAAAAGATTATTTTAACGATATCAATCTGTTTTAGAAAAAATGGCATGAAAAGAAATATGGAAGAATTTAAATCAGGTTTTGTGGCAATAGTAGGTAGAACCAATGTAGGAAAGTCTAGCATTTTAAATGATTTAGTAGGACAAAAAGTTGCAGTTGTGGTAAATAAACCACAAACGACAAGAACTGCTATTAAAGCCATAGTAAATAGAGAACATTCTCAAATCATTTTTACAGATACGCCAGGAATTCATAAGCCAAAATCAAAATTAGGCAATACTATGAATGATACTGCATGGAACAGTATTCCTGATGCAGATATTATTTTATTTGTAGTAGAAGCTACATCAGATGGCATCGGAAAAGGCGATAGAATGATTTTAGACAAAATTAAAGAAGCAAAAGCTAATACGATTTTAGTAATTAATAAAATAGATTTAGTAACCAAAGAGCAAATTTTTAAACTAATTGAAGCTTTTAAAGATGAATATCATTTTAAAGCCATTATTCCAATTTCTGCTTTAAAATCGCAAGATGTAGAAATTATTTTAGAAGAAATAGAAAAAAACTTAAAAAAAGGTCCTGCCTATTATAATACAGAAGAATATACAGACCAAACAGTGCGAGATCTAGCAGAAGAAACCATTCGTGAAAAAGCTTTAAAATTATTGCAAGATGAAGTACCACACGGAATTTTAGTAGAGGTAGAAAAGTTAAAAAAAGGAAAAACAAAAGAAAATAAACCTATTTTTAATATTGAAGCAACTATTTATTGTTTAAGAGATTCTCATAAAGGTATTATTATAGGCAAAAATGGAAATATGCTTAAAAAAATTGGAACCTATGCAAGGCAAGACTTAGAAAAAATACTAGAAGAACAAGTCAATTTGCAATTATGGGTAAAAGTAAAAGAAGATTGGATTAATGATGAACATTTTGTAAAACGTTTTAAATTCCAAGATTAGAAAAGTAAAAACTTATGTAATGTAATAAAAATCAGTATAAAAAATAGAAAAAAACAAATAATAACATTAGAAGAAAAACACTTCTAGAACAGGAGCTGATAGATACATGAAAGAAAAACAAATGAAAGACTTGGCGTGGAATACTTTTAAACAAACTGGGAACATTCATACTTTTATGGAGTTTATGGAAATGCAAAATATAGAAAAAAATTTAATAAATCAAGACCAATCAATAAAGCAAAATTATATGACAAATACCAATAATGGGATGAATCAAACTATAAAATAAAGGAATAAAAGAAATTATAGAGGAATGCTATATGGGAATAATCAAAACAAAAGGAATTATACTTTCTGAAAGTAAAATGAATGACTATGATAAAATGATAACAATACTTACTCCCAATGGAAAAATTGGGTGTGCTGCAAAAGGGGCAAGAAGACCAAAAAGCCTTCTTATGGCAGGCACTCAATTTTTGTGCTTTGGAGAATATTTATTATATCAGGGAACTAACAGTTATCATATGAATTCTTGTGATACCATAGAACTGTTTTATCCCATTCGTACAGACTTAGACAAATTAAAATATGCTTCTCATGCTACAAAGATTATTAATGATGTTACAGATGAAAATCAAAACACTTATAAAATTTTGCAATTATTTTTAAATACTTTGTATATGATTTCACAAACAGACAAGGATTTAGATTTTATTATTTCAGTTTTTAAGTTAAGATTACTATGCTTATTAGGATTTATGCCAGAAATTCATAAGTGTACACAATGTAAAACACAGGAAAACTTAAACTATTTTAGTTTAAAGGATAATGGATTTAAATGTGAACATTGTGGAAAAGTAGATAAAGGAGCCATTCAATTATCAGATAGTACCAAAACTGCTATTCAATATATTGTATTAGCAGAAGCTAAAAAGATTTTTTCTTTTATTATTCCAGAGGAGAATTTAAAAGAACTAAACTTAATTATAAAATTATATTTTAATGAAAAATTAGAAAGGGAATATAAATTAGAAGATTTGTTTTAGATAAGAAAATACATTATTACTTAATAAAATGAATAAAAAATGCAGATTATTTTTTTACAATCTGCATTTTTTTTGATTGTTAATATTAAGAAAATATTAACAATAAAGTGCTAGAAAAAGCAATTTATTTATTTGACAATTGATATGATATAATGGTATAATGAATCAGTTAATAAACGTTCGAGGGAGATATTATGAACAAGGTAATAAAGTTTGGTGTAGGTTTTGTTACAGGAAGGCCTAATATTTGTAAACTTATAAATAATACATATAAGCATTTAGCAAAACAAGTTAGTGAGTCAGATACAAAAATAGAGTTAACAATATTTATATTATTTGACATGAAATATCAATTTACAACAAGAGTAGATTTTTATGGACTTATGCCAGATGTTTATAAAAATGTTAATGTAAAATACATAACACCAGAAGATTTGGAAGAACAAAAAAAGATATTAATAGGAAAAGAAATATTAACAAAAAAAGAAGCTGATTTATTCTTAGGTTATGGATATGCAAAAGGAAGAAATACTATAATGTATTATGCTTTAAAGAAAGGCATAGACTATTTATTATTTTGGGATGATGATGAATATCCTGTAGCGTGTGTGAAAGAAGATGAGGATGAAGAAATAACATGGATAAAGCAAGATAATATTATAGATACAATTAATTATACTAAAAAAGCTGATGTTGCTTTAGGACACAAGTGTGGATATGTTTCACCTATTCCTTATATAGAATTAAAAGAGGACATAAATGAAGAATTATTCAAGGATTATATAGAAGCTGTTTCAAACGAAGCTATATCATGGGAAGGAATAAGAGAACAATTAGTAAAATATCATGGATTTAAATATATATCTAGATGTGAATTAGAAGAATCAAAAGTACATGAAATAAAGTTTGATGGATTTGGAAAATGGGTTTTAGGATCACCTCTTTGCTTGAACTTTACACATATTGAAAAAATACCATCTTTCTATAATCCAGAGGGAGCAAGAGGAGAAGATGCGTTCTTTTCAACATGGTTAGAAGATTCAAAAGTAATTCAAATGCCAGTATATCACTTTCATGATGCATTTTTAAAATATACTAGTATATTAAATGAAAAATATCCAAAAAAATTAAGAAAAATAAAAATGGAAGATGAACAAACAACAGAAAGATTTATAAAAGCTTCAATTGGTTGGATAAGATATAAACCGCTATTTATATATTTAACAGATAGGAAGCATTACAATGAGAAAATGGATCAAATACGTGAAAAATTAAAAATAAGTATACCAGAAGTTAATAAATTGTTTGCTAATTCCGATTTAAATATATTATTACCAGAGCTTGAAAAGTTTAATAATACCGTAAAGAAAGATTATGATGAATATATAAAAACAAACGAAGCTTGGAAAAAGGTAAAAAAAGCCATAACTGAAAAATAAGACTAATGAAGTTAAGTTTATTAATATATAAGATAGAATCAATGAAATAAAATAGATAAGAGGTTGGAGTTGCTAATTCCAACTTCTTATTTTTAACTGTCAAATTTGTATGAACACAATTTTTAGTAGAATTACAGGACAAAATTTATATAAATTTTAAATAATGATTATGCCTATTAAACGGGAAAATAAGTATACGTAATAAGTTGCTTAATAAAAATAAAATACTTGGAGATAGGCTTAAAAACTGAAAAAGGATTGTTTTTTTGAAATAATTATGTTATAATACAAAAGATGTAAAAATAATTTATAAAATGACAATTATATTTATTTGATTGTTGAAAGGAAAGGAGTAATTATGAAAAATGTTGGAATAGTAACTCTTTTTGGGGAATATAATTTTGGAAATAGATTGCAAAACTATGCGGTACAACAAGTGCTGGAAAAAAATGGACTTAATGTAGAAACAATAAAATATATAGGACTAGAAGATGACGTTCCCATTATTCATAATGAAAGAGATGAAAATAGATTAAAAAGGTTTAAGGAGTTCAATACATATATAAACTTTGCAGATGAAATTATGTATAAAGAATATGAGGTACCACAAAAGATTAAAGAGTACTATGATTATATAGTATTAGGAAGTGATCAGATTTGGAATTTTACATTTGACAAAATTTTTTCAGATAAAGCATTGGGGGCATTTGTTTCAGGAGATAAAAGGGTTTCTTTTTCGGCTAGTTTTGGAGTTAATTATATCCCAAAAGAAAATAGTGAAGAATATAACATCTGTAAAGAAAATTTACAAAATATGAAGGCTATATCTGTAAGAGAATTTGCGGGAAGAGATATAGTTAAAAGTTTAACTGGTAGAGATGATATAGAAGTATTAATAGATCCTACAATGATGTTAAACCATTATGAATGGGAAAAAGTAATGAAAAAGCCAGAAAAGTTAAAGACAGATAGATTTATTTTAAAGACTTTTTTAGGTAACGTTTCAAATAATGCATGGAATGAAATAAATAGAATTGCGAAAGAAAATAACTGTGAAATTATAGATATTTCAGACAAGAATAGCCCATATTACGATATGGGACCAGCAGAGTTTTTATATTTGGAAAAAAATGCTTTTTTAGTAGCAACAGATTCATTCCATTCTTGTGTATTTTCTATTCTTTTTTCAACACCATTTGTTGTATTTAAGAGAAAAGATAATCAATTAGAAAGTATGTATTCGAGAATTGAAACATTATTAAAAAAGTTTGAAATTGAAAACAGAATGTTCAATGGTAAAATAACATTAGATATATTAAATAATGATTATAAAAATGCTCATAGAATATTAAATAGTGAAAGAGAAAAAGTATACAAATTTATAAAAAAAGCATTCGAATAAAGAGGTGTAAATATGAGCAAGGTAGATACATTAAGCAAAAAAGATTGTTCAGGTTGTGCAGCATGCAAAAATATATGCCCAAAAGATGCAATTATTATGCAAGAAGACAAAAATGGATTCAAATATCCTAAAATAAATGATGAATTGTGTATAAACTGTGGACTATGTGCTAAGGTATGCCCTGTAATGAATAAACTAAAAGAAAATTCATATAAGATGCAAATATATGCTTGTAAAAATAAGAACGAAAAAGTACGAAAAAAAAGTTCATCGGGTGGACTATTTACTTTATTTGCTAACTATATTTTGAGTCAAAATGGAGTAGTGTTTGGAGCAAAATACGACAAAAATCTTAAAGTAGTTCACGATTATATAGAAAATGAAGATAATATAGGAATTTTTAGAGGGTCTAAATATGTTCAAAGTGATATAAATGACACATATAAACAAGTGAAAAAATTTCTGAATGAAAATAGAAAAGTACTTTTTACGGGAACACCTTGTCAAGTAGAGGGGCTAATTGCATATTTAGGAAAAGATTATAAAAACTTATATACACAAGATTTTATTTGTCATGGAGTTCCATCACCAAAAGTTTGGAGAAAGTATTTAGAATATAAAAAAGAAACTCACGGAAGCTATCCAACAGAAGTAAACTTTAGAAGCAAAGATGAACTAGGATGGGATGATTTTCAAGTTAAATATAAATATATAAATGAGGAAGAAAATATTCATCACAATGAGGATTATTATATGAATTTCTTTTTAAGAAATTATGATTTAAGAGAATCTTGTTATAATTGTCATTTTAAAAAGGTTCACAGAAATTCTGATTTAACAGTCGCGGATTTTTGGGGAATAAATGATATTATACCAAAATTTAATGATAAAAAAGGAGTATCTTCATTGATGATAAATTCAAAAAAAGGAGAAGAAATTTTTGAAGGTGTAAAACTTAATATAGATTTTATTAAAGTGGGCATAGAAAGTATTATTAAGTATAATTCTCCTTTATGTAATTCTGTTCCATATAATAAAGATAGAGAACAATTTTTTGAATGTTTGGATAATGATAATTTTAATGAGATAGTGAACAAATTTTTAAATAATAAATAAGAGAGAAGGAATAAATGTGCATGTTAGCCATAAAAAACAAAAATATATAGGAAAAGTATCAAGTATTTTGAAAGGATTCAACATAAAGTCACCAGAAGATACCATAGAGAAAATTATAAATGATAATTGCTCAATTGCGAGGTTTGGAGATGGAGAGTTTGATATGATTTTAGGTAAAGGAATGAAATATCAAAGATATAATGAACAATTGGGTAAAAGATTACAACAAGTTTTAGAAAGCAACGAAAAAAAATTATTAATAGGGATAAATAATGTAATAGACTTAAAATATGCAGAAAAATATAATGACTTTGCTAACAATTTTTGGAGGGGATGGCTACGTGATAATAAATTTAAGCTTTTAAAATTATTATCTAAAAACAGACAGTATTATTCATCGAATATTACTAGATTTTATATAGATTATAAAGATAAGTCTAATATAGGAGAATATGTAAAAAGACTAAGAAGGTTGTGGGAAGAAGAAAATATTTTAATAGTTGAAGGCGAGTATAGCAGATTAGGAGTAGGAAATGATTTATTTGATAATGCAAGTTCTATAGAAAGAATTATATGTCCTTCCGAAAATGCATATGAAAAATATGATAAAATACTTTATGATACTATAAAATATGGAAAAAATAAACTAATACTTTTAGCCTTAGGACCTACTGCAACAGTCTTGGCATATGATTTATATAAAGCTGGTTTTAGAGCTATTGATATAGGACATGTAGACATAGAATATGAATGGTTTTTAAGAAAAGCAACAGAAAAAATAAAAATAGAAACAAAATATGTTACAGAAGTTAAAGGTGGAGAAAATGACATACAAGATATCAATGACGAAAAATATGAAAAAGAAATTGTTTCTAAAATTGTATAGAGAATTTTTTCGTTAGTTTAAAACCATTGAATGAGTAAGAGCAAAAAAATGTAAAA
>CABUKD010000027.1 GCA_902492105.1 uncultured Clostridium sp. | reverse complement strand
TTTTTTTCTTTATTTTTTTCTTTATTTTTTTCTTTATTTTTTTCTTTATTTTTTTATTATCTTTGCGCTTTTTATTAATGTCATATCACATTTAGTCATTCTAATATTTTATATTATACATTTTCTAAATTTTTAGCAGCCTTTACTACGTTAGTCATAAGCATTGCTATTGTCATTGGTCCTACTCCACCTGGTACTGGTGTAATATAGGATGCCTTTGATTCTACATTTGCAAAATCTACATCTCCTACTAGCTTTCCTTCTTCATTTCTATTAATTCCTACATCTATTACTACTGCTCCTGGTTTTATCATATCTGCTGTGACAAATTTTGGTTTTCCTAAAGCTGCTATTAAAATATCTGCTTGTTTTGTAATTTCTGCAATATTTTGTGTTTTCGAATGGCAAATGGTTACTGTTGCATTTTCATTTAATAAACATTGTGATAATGGTTTTCCTACAATATTGCTTCTTCCTATTACTACTGCTTGTTTTCCTTTCATTTCTATTCCATATTCTTCTAACATTTTCATAACTCCAGCAGGTGTACAAGAAATAAAGCAATCTTCTCCAATGGCTAATTTTCCTACATTAATAGGATGAAATCCATCTACATCTTTTTCTGGCAAAATGCTATTAAATGCCTCTCTAATATCTAAATGTTTTGGTATTGGACTTTGCAATAATATTCCATGAATGTCTTTTCTGTTGTTTAATGTTTGTATTAAGTTTAATAGTTCTGCTTGCTGTATATTTTCATCTAACAAAAATTCTTCAAATTCTATTCCAATTTCGTTACATGCTTTGCTTTTATTACGCACATATACTGCTGATGCAGGATCATTTCCTACCATGATTACGGATAGTTTTGGAACAATATTTTTTTGTTTTAATTGTTCTACTTCTTGTTTTAATTCTTGCCTTATTTTTTTTGCTAATTCTTTTCCATCTATAATTGTTGCCATTTTTATTTTCACTCCTATTCTATTATAAAATAGTAATTTTCTATTTTTTACTTTATTTGTTTTTATTATATACTAGTTTATTTTATTTGTAAATTCATAATTTCTATTTTAGTATATATTCTTGTATTTTTTCTTTATAATCTTTTAAATTTTTTCAAGTTTTTGTCATAACTTTTGGATTGTCTAATATACATTAAATAAAGTTTAGTACAAACATTTCTTAGAGGGGGTTAATAAATTCATGGAAGAGAATTTAAAGTTATATCAAGATATAGCAGAGCGTACAGATGGTGATATTTATGTTGGTGTAGTAGGTCCTGTACGTACCGGTAAATCTACTTTTATTAAGAATTTTATGGATTTACTTGTTATACCAAATATTGATAATGAGTACAAAAAAGAAAGAGCAAGAGATGAACTTCCACAAAGTGCTGGTGGAAGAACCATTATGACAACAGAGCCAAAGTTTATTCCAAATGAGGCTGTAGAAATTACCATTGGAGATAACTTAAAGTTTAAAACAAGGCTTGTAGATTGTGTAGGTTATTTAGTAAATAATGCTATTGGTTATTTAGAAGATGATATGCCTCGTATGGTAAAAACACCTTGGTTTGAAGAAGAAATACCTTTTGAAGAAGCTGCCGAAATTGGTACACGTAAGGTTATTGCAGAACATTCTACCATTGGTATTTTAGTCACTACAGATGGGAGTGTTACAGACATTCCGAGAGAAGACTATATTGATGCAGAAGAAAGAGTAGTAAAAGAACTAAAAGAATTGAATAAGCCATTTGTAATTGTATTAAATAGTGATGACCCATTTTCTGAATACACCAAAGCTTTAGCTAAAAAATTAGAAGACAAATATGGTGTTGCTGTTTTACCAACAGATTGTGCTCATTTAGATTTAGAAGATATTGATGATATCTTTAGTAAAATTTTATATGAATTTCCAATTGAAACCATTAATATTGATTTTCCTAGATGGATTGATGGTTTACCTGATGACCACTGGTTAAAACAAGAACTTTATACTGAAATTCAAACAGCTTTTAAAGATATTCATATCTTAAAAGAAATTGATAATAGAGTTAGCCAGTTACAAAGCACCAAAATTATTACCAAAACTACTTTAGAAGAAATTCGTTTAGGAGAAGGCAGTGTTCATGTTACTATTCAGTTGTTAGATGAATTATTCTACCAAGTATTAACAGAAATTTCTGGTGTAACCATTGATAATGAAGGCACTTTGTTTAGCACGATGACAGAATTTGCTAAAACCAAGAAAGAATATGATAGAATTGCTTATGCTTTAGAAGAGGTGAAAGCAACAGGCTATGGTATTGTTACTCCTTGTATTGATGAACTTATTTTAGAAGAACCAGAAATGGTAAAACAAGGTTCTAGATTTGGTGTTAAATTAAAGGCAAAAGCGCCAAGTATACACATGATTCGTGCAGATATCGAAACAGAAGTATCTCCAATTGTTGGTAGTGAAAAACAATCCGAAGATTTAGTAAATTATTTACTTTCTGAATTTGAGTCTGATCCTAAAAAGATTTGGGAATCTAACATTTTTGGCAAAAACTTGCATGAATTAGTAAATGAAGGATTACAAAATAAACTATCCAAAATGCCAGAAGAAGCACAAGCAAAATTGCAAGAAACTTTAGAGAGAATAGTAAATGAAGGTAGTGGCGGATTGATTTGTATAATTTTATAATTTCATTTTTCTTTCATAAAAATTGAATGTAAAATTTTAAATATTCATATTTTTGAAAAGACTGTATCATTTTACAGTCTTTTTGAATATTTTTTTCTTTTTTGCAAACAATAACATTAACATTTTAGGTTAATATTTGCAAGAAAGGAATTTTTTAATGGAAACAGAAAAAAATCCAAATTCATGGAAAGAAAAACTAAATGAAAAATTACAGTCTATTTTTGGTGAGTCTAATAATTCTGAATATCATTTTTCCCTTTCTAGTCCCTATGAAACAGCAGAAACGAAGCAGTCTTCTTATCCAACTACTGAACAATTACAGGAAAATCAAAAAATAACAGAGGTAAAAGAAATTTACCCTAGTTTAGAAGTTTCTCTTGAGTATATTAAAGTAAAATATAATACTTTAATTAATAGTGATATTGTTCTTCGAGAATTTACGCTAAGTGCTAGAAACAGGCAATATAAAGCATTACTCTTTTTTATTGATGGAATGGTAGATTCCCAGTTAATTAATAATAATGTGTTAGAAGCTTTAATGTTAAGAAATAGAGCCAATATTTTTGATGGAGACCAAAATCAAATTGTAACAGAAGCCAAAACCAATAATATTACTGTAAAAAAAGTAAAAAAATTTAATTTAGAAAATTATGTATTTGATTGTTTACTTCCTCAAAATAATGTAAAAAAGGTAACTACCTTTTCACAAGCTTTTACAGGAGTTAATATGGGAGATTGTCTGCTTTTTATAGATACCCTCCCTATTGCTTTTGATATTGATGTAAAGGGTTTTAAGCAAAGAGAAGTAAGTACTCCTAATAACGAAATTATTATAAAAGGTCCTCAGCAAGCCTTTGTAGAAAATATTAGGACAAATACCGCCCTTCTTAGAAGGATAGTTAATAATGAAAATTTAATTATTGAAAATATAGAAGTTGGTAAAATAAGTAAAACAATTTGTAGTGTTTGCTATTTAAAAAATATTACTAACAATGATTTAGTGGCAGAAGTAAAATATAGAATGAATAATTTAGAAATAGACTCTCTCCTTTCTTCTGGCGAACTTGAACAATTAATTGGAGAGAATCAAAAATATAGTGTACCAGAAATTTTATCTACAGAAAGGCCTGATAAAGCTACCAAGTATTTATATGGTGGCAGAGTTGTGGTTTTAATTAATGGAAATCCTTATGCTTTAATTATGCCTGCTACTTTGATTGATTTTATATCTTCTTCTGAAGATAGTAATTTAAAATTTCAATTTGGCAATTTTTTAAAATTTTTACGTTTGCTTGCTATAGGTATTACTCTACTGCTTCCTGGTATTTATGTTGCTATTGCGGACTTTCATCAGGAACTGTTACCAACAGAATTACTTTTTTCTTTGCTTGCTTCTAGAGAAAATGTTCCATTTCCTATTATTTTTGAAATTTTAGTCATGGAAATTTCTTTTGAGTTAATTCGTGAAGCTGGGCTTAGGGTTCCTTCTCCTATTGGTCCTACCATAGGCATTGTAGGAGCTTTGGTTTTAGGACAAGCAGCAGTTAGTGCCAGTATTGTAAGCCCAATTTTAATTATTATTGTAGCTATTACTGCTATTGCTTCTTTTGCTATACCAGACTTTTCGTTTGGTTTTCATTTAAGATTAATGCGATTTATATTTATCATTTTAGGCTATGTAGCAGGATTTTTTGGAATTGGTATAGGATTATTTATTTATGTGTGTATTTTAACAAGTTTAAAATCTTTTGGTGTTCCTTTTATGGCTCCTTATACTCCTGTTACAAACATAGAACAAAACGGTTATTTTCTAGATCCTGTTTGGAAAAGAGAAAAAAGAGCAGATTACTTAGATACGAAAAAGGTAGATTCACAAGAGCATATTAGTATGAAATGGAAATACAAATAAGAAAAATTGTACCAAAATGAAGATACGGTTGAGAAAACAAATCATAATTTTAAGATAAAAAGGAGGATTATAATGCCAGATAGAAAAATAGGAAATATAGAAGCTATTTGCTTGGTTTTAACTATTATGATTAATCACATCATTTTGAATTTACCCAAAAACTTAATTGCTACCACTTCTTCTAGTAGTATTATTAATATTATTTTTATTAGTATTATTGCCTTAGGAATTGTTTTTCTTATCTGCCAACTATTAAAAAGATTCCCTAGTTTTGATATTTTAGATGTTTCAAAATTTTTAGGTGGTAAATGGTTAAAAATCATAATAGGAATTTTATTCATAGCTTATTTAATTTTTACTATGAGTATTTTGCTTAGAAGTTTTTCAGAAGGGTTAAAAATTATTTTCTTTCCTAAAACTTCTGTGCCTATTATTATGCTTCTATTTATTTTTGCTATTATTGTAGCTAATAAATTAGGATTTTCTTCTATTGTACGTTCTAATTTATTCTTTATGCCTATTGTTTTACTTAGCATTTTGTTTATTTTTATAGCCAACTTAGATAATTTCACAATAGAAAGAATGTTTCCTTTGCTAGGCAATGGATGGATTTCTACTTTTTTTAGTGGGCTTAGCAATTTATTTGCTTTTAGTGGTATTAGTTATTTATATCTTCTTCCACCTCATTTGAAAGATCAAAAAGGATATTCCAAAGTTGCTTTTGCTTCTATTGGTATTTCTGCTTTTTATTTACTAATTAGTGTGGCCACCCTTTTATTTATGTTTCCTTTTTTTACTACTACAGAAGAAATTTTTCCACTTTATTTAGCTTCTAGATTTATTGAGTTCGGTAGATTTTTTCAAAGGTTAGATGCTGTATTTTTACTTATTTGGATTTTATCTGTTGTGTCGTACTTATGTATTGCATTTTATTTTATGACTAATATTTTTCAAAAGATAACGAATATGCAATATACAAAATGGTATGTTTCTTTATTTGCAACCTTAATTTTTGGAATTAGCTTACTTCCGGAAAACATGCAACAAGTTAACTTTTTAGAAAACACTGTTTACAAATATATTATTATCATACTTATTTTTATGGTTGGACTTAGCATTTTGTTATTGGCAAACTTAAAGTATCACTGGATACAGAAAAAGAAAGGAGTGGTAGATATTGAAAAAACAATGGGTTAACTATTTAGTAGTTTTAATCATTGGTATCATCTTTTCTATTGGTTTTACAGGAACACACAATGTCCAAAGTGTAGATGATTTAGCATATGCTGTTGCCCTTGGAATTGATAAAGGAGATAATTATCATTTAAGAGTAACTTTTCAATTTACTACTCTTAGTGCTGCTAGCGAAAGTGGAGCCGGAGAAGCTACTCCTTCTGTTGTAGATAGTGTAGAAGCAAATTCTATTGATACAGCTCTTAACTTAATGAACACAGTTATAAGTAAAGAAATTAGTTTATCTCATTGCAAAATTATTGTTTTCTCGGAGGAACTTGCTTCTCAAGGAATTGGTGAAGAAATTTACAGTTTAATGAACAAAGTCCAATTAAGGCCTGATACTAATGTCATTATTTCTATTTCACAGGCTGAAGAATATATTAAAAGTGTCAAGCCTAGCTTAGAAAATTTAGTAGCTAAATTTTATGAAACACTTCCTCGCTCTAGTGAATATACAGGGTATACGGCAAATATTCAATTAGGAGACTTTTTTAGAACATTAACCTGCACTACTTGTGAACCTGTTGCTATTTTGCGGAGATACTATTTCATCTTCTAGCAGTAGCAATAATTCTGAAGAGTCTGCTAGTTCTAGTGGCAGTTCTTCTGGCGACTCTGGTTCTTCTAGTTCTTCCTCATCTTCTTCAGAAGAAGAAGTTTTAAAAGCAACCAGTGGTATTAAGAATATAGGTCTTGCTGTTTTTAAAGAAGATGAATTAGTAGGAGAATTATCTGCTATAGAAACCATGTGCCACTTAATTGTTACTAATAATTTAAAAAGTTGTAATATCTCTGTTCCTAATCCTAATAATGAAATGAAAACTGTGGATTTATATTTAACTTTATATGCTAAACCTGAAATTAAAGTATCTATTTTAAACGGATCTCCATATGTTATGATACATGTAAGAACTAATGCAAGAATTTCCTCTATTGATGAAATTTCAAGTGAAATGACAGAAGAACAAATTACAACCTTAGAAAATTCGGCTTCTACTTATTTAGAAAAACAGATTTCCAATTATCTATATAAAACAGCAAAAGAATTTCATTCAGATATTGCAGGCATTGGGAAATATGCTTTAAGCCAATTTCGAACCAGTACGGATTTTATGAATTATCACTGGTTAGAACGTTACCAAGACTCTTTCTTTCAGGTAAATGTTAATACAGAAATAGAATCTAGCTTTTTATTAAGTGGTGCATAGGATAATAAGATAAGAAATGAAAAGCTAAAATTAAAAATTAAAAATTACATTAAGATTAAAATTAAAATTAGAATTTAGATTAGAATTTTGATTAGAATTTAGATTAGAAAGGATATTACGAAAGGAAAAATGGTTACTCTTATATTAGTTATTTTATTAACAGCCTTTGCTTTTGTAGAAAGTGCAGCTTACAGTATTTATGAAATAAGAATAAATAAAAATAAGGCAGGAGGAATTACTCTCCTTTTGCTTTCTATAGTAGGTTTCGTCTTTCCTGTTTTTGCATTTTTAACAAGTTAGGTTTAATTTAACCAACGGAGACAGTCCTTTTGGGCTGAAAATCAGCCACTTGGGACGGTCCTTACAATTTAAAGTAATAGGAGTGTCCCTTTTGGTTGAAAATTAACCAAAAAGGAACGTCCCTAATGGTCGAAAATCAGCCAAAAAGGAACGTCCCCGTTGATCGAAAGTCAATTTCTCTTGTGTTTTTGTCTGCTCGAATTACTTGAATGTGAATAGGCATTCCTATTTGATATTTTGTTTTTGTTTTTTCGCCTACTGCAGTTTTGGTTTTTTCGTCGAAAATAAAGTATTCATCACCTAAGTCTTCCCATCTGATTAAGCCTTCTACCGTGTTTTCTAATTCTACGAAAATTCCAAAAGAAGTAACGCTAGAAATAATACCATCAAATTCTTCTCCGATTTTATCTTGCATAAATTCTGCTTTTTTCATATCTTCTGCTTCACGTTCTACTTTTTGTGCTATTTTTTCTGTTTCAGATGAACTTTGTGCATATTTTATTGCTTGCTCGTTATATTTTTCTATTTCTTCAGGTTGTAATTGATAGTTGTTTTCTAAATATTTAGAAATGATTCTATGGATAAACAAGTCTGGGTATCTACGAATTGGAGATGTAAAATGACAATAATATTTACTTGCAATTCCGAAATGTCCTTTGTTTTCTGCTTCATATTTTGCTACTTTTAAAGTGTGTAAAATTAAATTAGAAACTATTCTTTCTTCTTTTTTTCCTTGCACTTTTTCTAATACCTGTGCAAATGCTTTTGGATATATTTGTTCTTGTACAGGTTTAATTTTATAACCCAAACTCCATAAAAATTGATTTAATTCTTTTACTTTATCTAAATCTGGCTCTTCATGTACACGATAAATAAATGGTGCCTCTAGCCAATAAAATTTTTCAGCAATGGTCTCATTTGCTGTTAGCATAAATTGTTCTATAATTTCGTTAGAAAAATAATGTTCATATTTTTGTACATCTACTGCAATTCCATTTTCATTTAGAATAATTTTACTTTCTGGAATATCTAAATTTAAACTTCCTGCCATTTGTCTTCTTTGCTTTAAAATTCTTGCCAATTCTGCCATATTTAAAAAATGTGTTACATAATTTTGACATTCTTTCAATAATTTTTCTTTTTGTTTTTTAGGTAAAATTTCTGTTGCATTTGTTTTTGGTTCATATTGATTTTCTGACAAACTACCATTTTTTAATTTTTTAGGGCAATTTTTAGGTTCTATTGTATTTAAAATAGCCTGTACTTCTTTGTAGCTCATTCTTCTAGTAACATGAATCATACTCTTTTTCACATCAGAAGATATCACTTTTCCGTGTGTGTCAATTTCCATAAGAACAGTAATCGCAAAACGGTCCTCTCCCTGATTTAGACTACAAATACCATTTGATAGTTCCTTTGGTAACATAGGAATGACTCTGTCTAACATATAGATGCTAGTTCCTCTTAGCATAGCTTCTCTATCTAACAAAGAATTTTCCTTTACATAATAGCTAACATCTGCAATAGAAACATTTAATAAATAATTTCCGTTTTCTAATTTTTCTACTGCTACTGCATCATCCAAATCTTTAGCATCTTCGCCATCAATTGTAAAAATCTCTTTTTCTCTTAAATCTAAACGGTTTGGTATATCCTTTTTAGCAATTTCTTGCTTTAAAGATTTTGCTTCCTCTATTACTTTTTCTGGAAATTCATAAGATAAATTATATTCTTTGATAAGTGATAGCATGTCCACACCTGCTTGATTGATATGTCCAATAATTTCTATAATTTTTCCTTCTGCTGACTTATTACCTTGTGGATACTTTGTAATTTGTACTACTACTTTCTGATTATTTTTTGCCTTTTTACTATTTTTTTTAGAAACATAAATATCTGTATTCATTTTCTTATCATTTGGCACAACAAAACCAAAGTTTTTACTTTTCTGAAAAGTTCCTACTATTGTATTTCTACTGTGAGATACTACTTTTACTATCTTTCCTTCTGGATTTTTATCTTCTCTACTTTGATTTTCTAGTAATTTTACAATTACTTCATCACCATCTATTGCATCTTTGGTATCCCCTCTAGATACATAGATTTCATTTTCCATATTTTCTATTTTAACAAAACCAAAACCTTTTTGATTTCCTCTAAAAATTCCTTTTAACTCTTTTTTCTTTTTCATTCTCTCCTCTTTTCCTTTTCAGCCATTAGGGACGGTCCTTTTTGGTCAAAAATCAACCACTTGGGACAGTCCCGTTGGTCGTTAGCTGAAGTGTCCCAAGTGGCCCCTGTAGGGGCCACTGAGAACCGTCCCCAAAAAAGAAAAGTGGCAATTTGCCACTTTCTTCTATTTTTTTTTATACTAAATATAGGATACCTAAGGCAACTGCTAATAATACAAACAAAATTCCTAAAATAATTGTCCATTTTTTTAGCTTACCTTCTTTGGTTCTTCCTTTATTTTGCTCATAAAAGTTATTGGTGGAAGAACCTGTAATTGTTCCCGAAGCTCCTGATTTTTCTTTGTTTTGTATAGTTGCCAATATAATTAAGGCAATACATACAATGACATATATAATTAATACAATATATTTTGCAATTTCCATATTTACACTCTCCTACATTTGCCTCTATAGCAAGTTTCCAATATTCTTTGAGCAAATGATTAAACTAGTTTTAGAATAACAACTTCTGCATTGTCCCCTCTTCTTGGTCCAACTTTAAGAATACTTGTATATCCTCCAACTCTTCCTTCATATTTAGGAGCAATTTCATTAAATAATTTTGCTGTTAAATCTATATTGTTACCTTCGCTGTCTTTTACTTTATTTACCATCTTCATCATTTTTCTTCTAGCATTTAATCTAGATGGCATATCTTTTTGTCTTTTTTCTGTAGTTGTTTCTTTTACTACTTTTAAATATTCTTTACCATTTTTGCTTTTTGCAAGTTCGGTTACTTTATTTCCCTTGCTATCTAGTTTTGCTTTAGAAACTTTTACATCTACCATAGTATAATTATCTTTTTCTTTTAATGCTAAAGAAATTAAACTATCTACAATCGCTTTTACTTCTTTTGCTCTAGCTTCAGTTGTTTCAATTTTTTCATGTAAAATAAGGTCAGTTGTTAAAGTTTTAAGCATTGCTAATCTAATATCGGTTGGTCTACCTAATTTTCTATCTGTTGCCACAGCTTATTTTCCCTCCTTAATCTTTCTAATCTTATTCTTCTTCTTTGGCAAAGTCTAAACCTAGAGAATGTAATTTATTTGTTACTTCATCTAAAGATTTTTTACCAAGATTTCTTACTTTCATCATGTCTGCTTCTGTTTTATTAGTTAAGTCTTCTACTGTTGAAATTCCTGCTCTTTTTAAGCAATTGAATGATCTTACAGATAACTCTAAATCTTCAATTGACATTTCAAGTACTTTTTCTTTCTTAGATTCTTCTTTTTCTACCATTACTTGTGTGTTCTTAGTAGCTTCTGATAAATCTATAAATAACTCTAAATGTCCTGTCATTACTTTTGCAGCTAAGCTTAGTGCTTCGTCCGGAGTTAAACCTCCATTGGTCCAAACTTCGATTGTTAATTTGTCATAGTCTACCATTTGTCCTACTCTAGTATTTTCTACTGCATAATTTACTTTTTTAACAGGTGTATAAATAGAATCAATTGGTAATACTCCTAAAGCTTGTTCAGGCTTTTTATTTTTTTCTGCAGTATTATAACCTCTACCCATATTGCTAGTTAATTCCATTACTAAATGTCCACCCTCTGCTACTGTTGCAATATGTAAATCTGGATTTAAAATTTCTACAGTTCCATCTGTAGCAATATCTCCGGCTTTTAATTCTCCTGGACCTTTAAAGTCTACTCTTAAGATTTTTTCTTCATTTTTGTCTTGTTTTAAGCTAACACTTTTTAAATTAATAATAATTTCTGGAACATCTTCTACTACATTTGGAATGGTAGAAAATTCATGTAATACTCCATCAATTTTTACGCTAGTAATTGCACTTCCTGGAAGAGAAGATAATAAAATTCTTCTTAGAGAATTTCCAATGGTTACTCCATATCCTCTTTCCAATGGTTCACATACAAATTTAGCATAATGTTTATCTGCATCCATTTCTAAGCATTTAATATTTGGCTTTTCAAATTCTATCATTATTTACCTCCTAATTTTTAGAAGTTAGAGACTGGTAGTTAAATATGATTTTATTCTCTTTAACTTTTACCCTACTTCATCTTTATTTCATGTTAAAATTTATGTTTTTTATAAATAAATTTATTACATTCTATATCTAACTTCTAGTTATTATTTAGAGTAAAGCTCTACTATTAAATGTTCTTCAACTGGAAGATCAACGTCTTCTCTTACTGGTAATCTTACAATTTTTCCAGTTAAGCTCTTAGCGTCTTTTTCTAGCCATTCTGGTACTGGTCTTGCTGCATTTTCTTCAACATTTAATTTGATAACGCCATTGTCTTTTCTATTTTCTCTAACAGTAATAATATCCCCTGCTTTTATTAAGTAAGATGGTATATCTACTTTTTGGCCATTTACTGCAAATGCTCCATGAGTAACTAACATTCTTGCTTGTGCTCTAGAAGATCCATATCCTAAACGATAGATAACATTATCTAATCTTCTTTCTAGAATTTGAAGTAATACTTCACCAGTAATTCCTTTTGTAGCAGATGCCATATCAAAATATTTTCTAAATTGTTTTTCACTTACTCCATAAAAAGCTTTTGTTTTTTGTTTTTCTCTTAACTGAGTACCATACTCAGAAAGTTTCTTTCTTTTTTGACCATTTTGTCCTGGTGCATAATTTCTTCTAGAGATACTGCATTTATCTGTATAACATCTTGATCCTTTTAAGAACAATTTTTGTCCTTCTCTACGACAAATACGACATTGTTCGTCTTTATATCTTGCCATTTCTTTTTTTCACCTTTCTTTCTATTCTATACTCTTCTTCTTTTTGGTGGTCTGCAACCATTATGTGGTATTGGAGTAACATCTTTAATAGAGCTAATTTCCAAACCTGCTGATTGTAATGACCTAATTGCTGCTTCACGACCAGAACCTGGTCCTTTTACAAAAACTTCTACTGTTTTTAATCCATGTTCCATTGCTGCTTTAGCTGCAGTTTCTGCTGCTTCTCCTGCTGCAAATGGAGTACTTTTTCTAGAACCTTTAAATCCAAGTTCTCCTGCACTTGCCCAAGAAAGTGTATTTCCTTGAACATCTGTGATTGTAACAATTGTATTATTAAAACTAGAATGAATATGAGCCATTCCTTTTTCAATATTTTTTCTATCTCTTCTTCTAGTAACTGTTTTTTTCGTTACATTTTTTGTTGCCATTTTTTCTTATTCCCTCCTCATTCTTTCTGGCTTTACTATTTTATAGAATTAATCAAAAGCAAGTAGTGCTAGGAAAGCTAGCTAAAATTTTTGAGATTATACGAGTTGTATATCGAAAAAATTTCATGCGACGCTTGACAACGCAATACGCAGCTTTTCATTAATTCAGTTAGGCTTTTTTGCTCTTACTAACTAACTTTCTAGGTCCTTTTCTTGTACGAGCATTAGTTTTTGTTCTTTGTCCTCTTACTGGAAGACTTCTTCTATGTCTCATACCTCTATAGCATCCAATTTCAGTTAGTCTTTTAATATTTAGAGCAACTTCTCTACGTAAGTCACCTTCTACTGTATAACCTTCCATTGCATTTCTAATTGCTTGTACTTGGTCATCAGTTAAATCTTTTACTCTAATATCTGGGTTAACATTTGCTTTTGCTAATATTTTTTGAGAGCTTGTTAATCCAATACCATAGATATAAGTTAAACCAATTTCTATTCTTTTTTCTCTAGGTAAATCCACTCCTGCTATACGAGCCATTTTTCTTTGCACCTCCATAGTTTTTATTTTGCTATTTATTTTGTTTTTAAGTTAATGTTATCTACTACCATTATTGGTGAAATGCATTGGTTTATCATAACCAATCAATAATATTCATAGACATATATATAAACACAAATCTTAAAAATGTTTAAGAAAACAATTTGTTTTCCTACAGCCGCTATTTTCAATGACTTGTGTTATATGCTTGTTTTAAAATTACCCTTGTCTTTGTTTGTGTTTAGGGTTTTCACAAATTACTCTAATAACCCCTTTTCTTTTAATGACTTTGCATTTTTCGCACATAGGCTTTACTGATGGTCTTACTTTCATTTTTTTCACCTCTTCTTTTAGCATACTATTTTTTATTATTTTGCTCTCCATGTGATACGACCTTTGGTTAAATCATATGGTGATAATTCTACTTTTACTTTATCTCCTGGAAGAATTTTAATATAATTCATTCTCAATTTTCCAGAAATATGAGCTAAAATTTGATGTCCATTTTCTAATTCTACTTTAAAATTGGTATTTGGTAATGCTTCTACAACAGTACCTTCTACTTCTATAACATCCTCTTTTGACATAATTTCCTCCATAAAACTTTTGAATTTTTCTTTATTTCATTTAATATCTAATATTTTGATTTGCTTTTTTAGTTTTTCTGTAATTTTATTTTGCTTTTAAAATTTAGAAAAATTCAATTGTGCTACTTAGGCACAATATCTAATATAGTATACCTTATTTTTACAATAATGTCAATATTTTTGGCTCTTTTTCTGTAATTAAAATTGTATTTTCATAATGAGCTGCTAAAGAACCATCTTCTGTTACTATGGTCCATCCATCATCTAAAACACAAATATTAGGTTTTCCTGCCATAACCATAGGCTCTACTGCTAGAGTCATGCCAGGTTCTAGTCGTATTCCTTTTCCTGCTTTTCCATAGTTTGGAATTCCAGGATCTTCATGCATTTCTTCACCAATACCATGTCCTTGAAACTCTCTTACTACATTATATCCATTTTTTTCTACAAATTCTCCAATTGCATGAGAAATATCTCCAATACGATTCCCTTTTACTGCATATTGAATTCCTTCAAAAAAGGCTTGTTTTGTAATATCTACTAATCTTTGCTTTTCTTTGCTTGCTTCTCCTACAATAAAAGTTCTTGCAGCATCTCCATGAAATCCATTTTTATATACTACTAAGTCAATGCTTACCACATCTCCATCACGGATAACCACTTTGTTAGATGGAATTCCATGAATAACTTCATCATTAATAGAAACACATAAAGTTCCTGGGAATGCAGGCACTCCCTTTTCTCCACTTGGATATCCTTTTTGTGCTGGTATAGCATCATATTGTCTAATAATTTTTTCTGCAAAATGGTCCAAATCCATTGTAGTAAGTCCTGGTTTTATATATTTTTCAAGTTCTTGATAAACAATGGCAGTAATTTTGCATGCCTCTTCCATTTTTTCTATTTCTTTTTGCGATTTAATTGTTACCAATTTTCTTACTTCCTTTTTATAATTTCCAAAATCTTATTTACCACTTGTTCAGAAGCATTTTCTGCAGTTGGATCTTCTGGCTCAATGGAAACAAATACTCCTTTTTCTTGATAATAAGAAATAAGGTCTTTTGAATTATTTCTATATACCTCTAATCTGTTTTGAATTGTCTCTCTATTGTCATCTGTTCTGGTAACTAATGCAGAACCACAAATATCACAAATACCTTCTACCTTTGGTGGTTTAAATTTGGTATTATAAATTGCTCCACATTCTTTATTAGAACAAGTTGCTCTATGTAAAATTCTATCAATAATAACATCATCTGATATAATTAATTCTGGTACAATATCTACTTTTTTTGCTTGCTTTTCTAATATTTCGTCTAATGCTTTAGCTTGTTCCAAAGTTCTTGGAAAGCCATCTAAAATAACACCATTTTGCGCATCTTCCCAAGTTAGCCTATCTTCTACAATATGGATAGTTACTTCATCTGGAACAAGTTGTCCTTTGGAAATATAGCTGTTTGCCAATTTTCCAAGCTCTGTATCTTTTTTTATTTGTTCACGAAACATATCTCCTGTTGAAATATGTGGTAAATTTGTTTTTTTTGCTAATATCTTAGCGGTAGTTCCTTTCCCGCTTCCTGGAGCCCCTAACATAACAATATACATTTTTAGTTCTCCCTTCCATAGCATTTTGGACGAACTAGTAAATTTACTGTCCGTCCGAATTTGCTTATTTTTTTATTTAATCTAAAAATCCTTTATAATGTCTCATAACAAGTAAAGATTCTAATTGTTGTACCATCTCAAGTGCTACACCTACAACAATTAAGATAGATGTTCCACCAAATGCTAGGTCTACATTTGGTATAAATCTTACAAGCATTGGTAAAATAGCAATTAATGCTAAGAATAGTCCACCAAACCACAATAATTTTGACATAACAGATGATAAATATTGTGCAGTTGGTTTTCCAGCTCTAATTCCTGGAATAAATCCACCATTTTTCTTAATATTGTTTGCTACTTCTGCTGGATTAAATGTTGCATAAGTATAGAAGAATGTAAATCCTAGGATTAGTAATAAATATACAATTGCATTTGCAATAGTGTATCCTACTGGTACAGCAGAGGATGATGTTGCAATTGAGAAATTATAAATTACTGCCCAGAATCCACTTTGACTTGCTATATCTGGTATAAACATTTGAATAATCATAGCAGGAAATGTCATAAAAGAAGATGCAAAAATGATTGGCATAACTCCTGCCATTGCTAGTTTTAATGGAATATGTGTATTTTGTGCACCTACCATTTTTCTTCCTACTACTTTTTTAGCGTATTGCACAGGAATTCTTCTTTCTGCTTGTTGTACAAATACAACACCTGCAATTAAGACAATTGCACCTATAATAATTCCTAAAGCTGTTAATAGACCTGTTGTACTAAATGCTCCTGTTCCAAAAATTAAATTCCAAATCATAGTAACAGCACCTGGTAAACCTGAAATAATACCTACAAAGATAATCATGGAAATACCATTTCCAATTCCTTTATTAGTAATTTGTTCTCCTAGCCACATTAAAAGTGCTGTACCTGTCATTAAAGAAAGTACTACTGTGAAACCAGTTAAGAAACCATCTCCAACGAAAATTCCAGAAGATTTGTAAGATAGATATAATCCAATTCCTTCTATTAAGGCAAGAACTATTGTTAATAGTTTGGTATATCTATTCATTTTATTTCTACCTTCTTCTCCACCTTCTTTCATAAGTCTTTCTAAAGAAGGTATTACCATTCCTAACAATTGAATTACAATAGATGCTGTAATATATGGTGTAATTGACATTGCAAAAATGGAAAATCTTGAAAAAGCTCCACCTGAAATTAAGTCAATTAATCCTGCCATTCCATTAGTAGAACTGGACATTGCTTCATTTAAAGCAACGGTATCTACACCCGGGATGGTAATAAAACAACCAAATCTAAAAATAACAATTAATAGTAAGGTATATAAAATTCTTTTTCTAACATCTGGTGTTTTAAATGCATTTACTATTGTTTTAAACAATTAAATCACCTCAGCCTTTCCTCCTAAAGCTTCAATTTTTTCTTTTGCGGCTTTAGTAAATTTTACGGCTTTTACATTTACTTTTTTGTCTAAATTACCTGTAGCAAGAATTACAATACCATCATTTGCTTTACGTATAATTCCATCTTCGATTAAACTTTCAGCAGTAATATCTTCTTTGCTTGATTTATTAAGCATGGTAAGTGTTACTTCTGTATAATTTTTTGCATGAATATTAGTAAATCCTCTTTTTGGTAATCTTCTATATAGTGGAGTTTGACCACCTTCAAATCCACGTCTTACTCCTCCACCACTTCTTGCTTTTTGTCCTTTATGTCCTCTTCCAGAGGTTTTTCCAAGACCTGAACCTACACCGCGACCAACTCTTGTTCTTGTTTTTGTTTTTTGTGCTGGTTTTAATTCGTCTAATTTCATTTTGTAATTCACACCTCCTATTTTAATTTTTCTTTTTTTATAAAATTTCAGCTACTGTTTTTCCTCTTTTTTTAGCAACTTGTTCTGCAGTTTTCATACTTCTTAGTCCTTGTAGTGTTGCATAAACAACATTTCTAGGATTATTGGTTCCTATTACTTTTGTTCTAATGTCTTTATAACCTGCAAGTTCTAATACTGGTCTTACGCTACCTCCAGCGATAACTCCAGTACCTTCTGCTGCTGGTTTTAAAACAACACTAGCACTTCCAAATTTTCCTACATATTCATGAGGAATGGTTGTTCCTACTACTGGAACTTCTACTAAATTTTTCTTTGCTTCTTCAATTGCTTTTTTAATAGCATCTGGAACTTCAGCAGCTTTTCCATTTCCTACACCAATATGTCCATTTTCGTCACCAACAACAACAACAGCACTAAATCTAAAAGTTCTACCACCTTTTACAACTTTAGCAACTCTATTAATTGCAACTACTTTTTCTTTTAATTCTGATGTATTTTCTGATTGCACTTTATTTTCCCTCCTTAATCTACTTTTTTAGAATACAAGACCTGCTTCTCTTGCAGCTTCTGCTAATTCTTTTACGACACCATGATAAATGTATCCACCTCTATCAAAAACAACTTCTTTAATATTTTTTTCTAAAGCTCTTTTTGCAATTAGGGCTCCAACTTCTTTTGCAGCTTGTTTATTAGCATGTTTTTCTTTTACTTCTTTATCTAAAGTAGAAGCTGCTACTAAAGTATTTGCTGCAATATCATCAATTACTTGAACATAAAGATTGTTGTTACTTCTAAAGATACATAATCTTGGACGTTCTGGAGTTCCAGAAATTTTATTACGTACTCTTGTATGTCTTCTTTGTCTTTCTTCTTTTCTATTGATTTTCTTAATCATCCTTTTCTCCTTTCTACTAGTATAAATTTTTAGCTTATTATTTTTCATACTAGTAATTTTCACTTCTACTGTTTTATATTTTATAATTTTAAATTATTTAATTAGGAATTTGAAGCGAGTATAACAAGGCAACCGAGCTAAAATTTTTGAGATTATACACATGGTATATCGAAAAAATTTTATGCGAAGGTTAACGAAGTTAGACGAAGCTTAAAATTTCTAATTTTATTTTTTACCAGACTTACCTTCCTTACGTCTAATATGCTCTTCTGCATATTTAATACCTTTTCCTCTATATACTTCTGGTGGTCTTTTTGTTCTTACAACAGCAGCAGTTTGACCAACTAATTCTTTATCAATTCCTCTTACAGTAATGTGGTTTGCATCTGTTAAATCAAAAGTAATTCCTTCTGGTGGATCAATTTCTACAGGATGAGAATATCCTAAGCTCATTACTAGTTGATTTCCTTTTTTCTGTGCTCTATATCCAACACCATTAATTTCTAATTCTCTTTTAAATTCATGAACAACTCCTTCAATCATGTTATTAATTAAAGTTCTTGTTAATCCATGTAAGCTTTTATTTTCAGGTTCATCATTTGGTCTTACTACTGTAATAGTATTTCCTTCTAATGTCACCTTCATGTTTTTATGAAGTTCTTTTTGTAAAGTTCCTTTTGGACCTTTTACAGTAATATGATTTTCGTTTAATGTAACTTCTACACCATCTGGTACTGTAATAGGTTTATTTCCTATTCTTGACATGGTTTCATTTTCCCTCCTTTTTTCTATTTGTTCTCTCTATTTTAAAAATTACCAAACATAAGCTAATACTTCTCCACCTAGTCCTTCTTTTCTTGCTTCTCTATCTGTTTTAATTCCTTTGGATGTAGAAATTAAAGCAATTCCTAAACCATTTAGAACTTGTGGTAATTCATCTTTTTGAGCATATACTCTTAATCCTGGTTTACTAATTCTTTTTAAACCATCAATTACTCTGTTTCCTTTTTCATCATATTTTAAGGTAATACGAATGACACCTTGACTATTTTCGTTAATCTCTTCATAAGCTGCAATATATCCTTCTTGGAATAAAATGCTAGCAATAGCCTTTTTCATGTTAGATGCTGGAATATCTACTGTTTTATGTTTTTGACTATTTGCATTTCTAATTCTTGTTAACATATCTGCAATTGGATCGGTTGTATTCAAAATAATTCCCTCCTTCTTAGTTTATTTTTATTATTAGAATTAAGTTTTATCGTTATTTTAGATTTTTCTTTCTAATTTGCTTCAAAATTTCTACCAGCTTGCCTTCTTAACTCCTGGAATTTCTCCCTTATGTGCTAATTCTCTAAAACAAACACGGCAAATTCCAAACTTTCTAATATAAGCATGTGGTCTTCCACAAATTTTACAACGATTATATTCTCTTGTTTTATATTTTTGCTCTCTTTGTTGTTTTACTTTTAAAGACTTTTTAGCCATGAATTTCTCCTTTCTATTCTACCCTACTACTTTTTAGTTTTGAAATGGCATTCCTAATAAAGAAAGTAATTCTTTTGCTTCTTCATCTGTCTTAGCAGTAGTAACGAATATAATATCCATACCTCTAATTTTATCAATTTTATCATATTCAATTTCAGGGAAAATTAATTGTTCTTTAATTCCCATAGAGTAATTTCCTCTTCCATCAAAAGAATGATTAGAAACACCTCTAAAATCTCTTACCCTTGGTAATGCTACATTAAATAGTTTGTATGCAAAATCATACATTTTTCCACTTCTTAATGTAACTTTACATCCAATATTAACACCTTCTCTAATTTTGAAAGCTGCAATTGCCTTCTTTGCCTTTGTTACAATTGGTCTTTGACCTGTAATGATTGTTAAATCATTCATTGTATTGTCTAGTGCTTTTGGATTTTCTTTCATATCTCCTAAACCAACATTGATTACTATTTTTTCTAGTTTTGGAACTTCCATAATAGAACTATAGTTAAATTTTTTCATTAATGCTGGTACAACTTCTTTTTGATATTGTTCTTTTAATATTTCCATAAGTCTTATATGGTCTCCTTCCTACTTTAATTTATTTCCACATTTTTTGCAAACACGTACTTTAGTATCGCCTTCCATAACATAGCCAACTCTAGCTGGTTTTCCACATTTAGGGCATACTACATTTACTTTACTGCTATGTATGCTACATTCTACTGGAATAATTCCGCCTTCTTCTCCTTGTTTTCTAGGCTTAACATGTTTTTTACGAACATTTACACCTTTTATAATGATTTTTTGGGTTTTAGGAATTACTTCTAAAACTTCACCTTTTTTTCCTTTATCATTTCCAGATAAAACTTGAACAGTATCACCTTTTTTGATTTTCATTTTCTATTTTCACCTCTTCTTCTAGGATTTTTCTAAGTTATTACTTAATTAAAATAAATTAAAAACGAGTATTGCTAGGCGAACGAATAAAAATTTTTGAAATTGTACTTGTGGTACATTGAAAAAATTTTTATGAAGTTCAACGACGCAAGACGAAGTTTTTTATTTATTTTTATAGTACTTCTGGAGCTAAAGATAATATCTTCATATAATCTCCATCTCTTAATTCTCTAGCTACTGGCCCAAAAATACGAGTTCCTCTTGGTGTTTTATCATCTTTTATAATAACTGCTGCGTTTTCATCAAATCTTACATAAGAACCATCAGCTCTTCTAACAGGCTTTTTCGTTCTTACTACAACTGCTTTTACAACATCACCTTTTTTAACAACGCCACCAGGTGTAGCTGTTTTAACAGAAGCAACAATGATGTCACCAATTCCTGCATATTTTCTATAGGAACCACCTAAACATCTGATACACATAATTTCTTTTGCACCTGTATTATCAGCAACTTTTAAAATACTTTGTTGTTGTACCATGGTTTATTTTCCTCCTTTTTAAGATTTCTATTATTTAATAACTGCTTTCTCTACAATTTCCACAACTCTAAATCTTTTGTCTTTAGAAAGTGGTCTTGTTTCCATTACTTTTACTTTATCACCTGTTTGGCATTCGTTGTTTTCATCATGAGCTTTTAGTTTATAAGTTCTTTTTTGAATTTTTCCATACATTTTGTTCATAACATTGGTTTCAACAGCTACAACTACTGTTTTATCCATTTTATCAGAAACAACTGTACCAACCATTACTTTACGAAGGTTTCTTTCTTCCATTAGTTTTTACCCTCCTTTAATTCTCTTTGTCTTAAAACAGTTTTAATTCTTGCAATGTCTTTTCTCACTTCTCTAATTTTCATAGGATTATCTAATCCATTTGTTGCTAAACTAAATCTTAGTTTAAATAACTCATTTTTTAGTTCTCCTAATTCTTTTTCTAGTTCTGGTGAAGACATTTCATTTATTTTACTAATCTTCATCATTATCACCACCTACGTTTTCAGTTTCTCTTTTGACAAACTTACATTTTACAGATAGCTTATTTCCTGCTAGTCTTAATGCTTCTTTTGCTAGTTCTTCTGGTACACCAGCAATTTCAAACATTACTCTACCTGGTTTTACAGCAGCTACCCAGTATTCTACGGCACCTTTACCTTTACCCATACGAGTACCAATTGGTTTAGATGTCATTGGTTTGTCTGGGAAGATTTTAATCCAAACCTTTCCACCTCTTTTAATATAACGAGTCATTGCAACACGGGCTGCTTCAATTTGGTTGGAAGTAATTAATCCAATTTCCATTGCTTGTAAGCCATATTCTCCGTCTGTTACTTTGTTACCTCTTGTTGCTTTTCCTCTTACTCTACCTTTTTGTTGCTTTCTATATTTTGTTCTTTTTGGCATTAATGGCATTATGCTTCTCCTCCTTCCTTTTGCTTCTTTCTCGCTGGAAGAATTTCTCCTTTATAAATCCAAACTTTAACACCTATTTTTCCATATGTGGTATCTGCTTCTGCAAATCCATAATCGATATCTGCTCTTAAAGTTTGAAGTGGAATAGTACCTTCTTTATAAAATTCTGTTCTAGCCATATCTGCTCCACCAAGTCTTCCAGATACAGAAGTTTTAATACCTAAAGCACCTGCTTTCATTGTTTTTTGCATACATTGTTTCATTGCTCTTCTAAAAGAAATTCTTCTTTCTAGTTGTCCTGCAATATTTTCTGCAACTAATTGTGCATCTAAATCAATGTTTTTAACTTCAACAATATTTAAATTTACTGTTTTACCTATCATTTTTTCAAGTTCTGCTTTTAGTATTTCGGCAAGATTTCCACCTTTTCCAATTACTAAACCTGGTTTTGCGGTATAAACATTTACTCTTACAAATTTGGCAGTTCTTTCAATTTCAATTTTTGAAATACCTGCAACATATAATTTTTTCTTAACATATTCACGGATTTTATGATCTTCTACTAGGTAATCACTAAAATTCTTTTTATCTGCATACCATTTAGAATTCCAGTCTTTAATGATACCAATTCTTAATCCGTTAGGATCCATTTTTTGTCCCATTTTGTTAAGTCCTCCTTTCTTAATCTCTTTCTTTTAACACGATTGTAATATGACTTGTTCTTTTTCTAATTCTTACTGCACTACCTTTTGCAGCTGGTCTAATTCTTTTTAGAGTTGGACCTTGATTTGCATAAATTTCTGCAACATATAATTTTTCATGTGACATGTGATGGTTATTTTCAGCATTTGCGATAGCTGATTTTAATAATTTTTCTAAAATTTCACTAGATGCTTTTGGCGCAAATTTTGCAATTGCTAAAGCTTCGTCAACATCTTTTCCTCTCATTAAATCTGCTACAATTTTTACTTTTCTTGCAGAAATTCTAGCATATTTTAGAGTTGCTTCAGCTGTTTGAACCATAACTTCTTGTTTTTCTTCCACTTTCTTTTCCTCCTATTCTCTTAATTTATTAGAAATTTTTGTGAAATGTTTTCGTATCTATTTTAAAAACTTCTATAAAACAAAATTCTATTTTGTTGTGGTTGTTTTATCTCCAGAATGACCTTTGAATGTTCTAGTTGGTGCAAATTCACCTAATTTATGTCCAATCATTTCTTCTGTAATATATACAGGTACATGTTTTCTACCGTCATGTACAGCTATTGTATGTCCAACCATTTGTGGATAAATTGTAGAAGCTCTTGACCATGTTTTGATAACTTCTTTGTTTCCACTTGCATTCATTGCTTCTACTCTTTTTAATAATTCAGGAGCAATAAATGGAACTTTTTTACTTGATCTTGACATTTACTTTTTCCTCCTTATTTTCTTCTCTTTGTTATAAACTTATTACTCATTTTATTTTTCTTTCTTGTCTTATATCCAATAGCTGGTTTGCCCCAAGGAGTCATTGGTCCTGCGTGTCCTACAGGTGCTTTACCTTCACCACCACCATGTGGGTGATCTACTGGGTTCATAACAGATCCTCTAACAGTTGGTCTAATTCCCATATGTCTTGTTCTACCAGCTTTACCAATTTTAACGTTTTCATGGTCAGTATTTCCTACTGTTCCTATTGTAGCTTTACATACTGCCATTACTAATCTCATTTCTCCAGATGGTAATCTAACATGAGCATATTTTCCTTCTTTAGCCATTAATTGTGCTTCTTGACCAGCGGCTCTAACTAATTTTCCACCTTGACCTGGATTTAATTCAATATTATGAATCATGGTACCTACTGGAATATTTTCAATTTTCATGCAGTTTCCTGGTTTAATATCTGCTTTGTCACCAGAAATTACTTTATCTCCGTCTTTTAATCCTACTGGAGCTAAAATATAAGCTTTTTCTCCGTCTTCATATTGAATTAAAGCAATATTTGCACTTCTGTTTGGATCATATTCGATTCCAATTACAGTTGCTTCCATGTTTTCTTTGTTTCTTTTAAAATCAATAATTCTATATTTTTGTCTGTTTCCTCCACCTTGGTGTCTTACTGTAATTCTACCATATGAGTTTCTACCAGCATTTTTCTTCTTAGTAGCTAATAATGACTTTTCTGGTTCTTTTTTAGTAATTTCTTCAAATGTAGATACAGTCATATTTCTTCTAGATGGAGTATATGGTTTGAAGTGTTTCATTCCCATTTTATTACGAAATTTTGAAAAACTTCGTCTTACGTCGTTAAACTCAAAAATATTTCTTAGGCATACAATATATGTATAGTCTCATCAATATTTTTTCGTTTGCCTAGTAATACTCGTTTTTGAAAATTTCTCCCTCTCTTTCTTTTTATATTTATTTACGGATTTTTTCCTGCTCCGTATGGCAGATAAAGTTTATTATCTGAGTGTCTTCTCATTATCTATCTTTTTCTGACTCAGTTTTAAATATAGGCTTTTCATTTGGCATATCTATTAATACTTTTGTTTCAATTAAGCCCCCATGAAGTGTTCAATACTATCTTTATACTTCTTAGAAACTTTTACTTCTTTTCCGCCTTTTCCAATGTATTTTAAATCTCCTGGGTTAGTGTCAATTGTAACAATTGCTTTTTTCCAATCTGGAGTTTTTCCAGATGTTCTTCCCATTCTCTTTTCTTTTCCTTTAACACTCATTGTGTTAACATCTAAAACTTTTACTTCAAAAAGTTTTTCTACTGCGTTTCTAATATCAATTTTAGTAGCTTTTTTGTTTACTCTAAAGGTATACTTTCCAGCTTGTAATTCATCATTACTTTTTTCTGTAATAACTGGAGCTATAATAATATCTTCTGGTTTCATTAAGCGTACACCTCCTCTAATTTTTTAACAGTATCTTCTGTTACTACTAGGTTTTTATGTTTTAATAAATCATATACATTAATAGTATCTACTCTAAGTGTTTTTACACCTTCAATATTTCTTGCTGATTTTTGTACATTTTCATTACCTTCTGGTAATAGAATTACTGTTTTTCCTTCTACTTTTAAATTATTTAAAATTTTAGCCATTTCTTTTGTTTTGATTTCTTTTAATTCTAAATGATCAACAACAGTTAATGCATTTTCTAATACTTTTGAACTTAATAATGATTTAATAGCAAGTCTTTTTTCTTTTTTATTTACAGTATAATTGTAAGAACGTGGTTTTGGTCCTAATGCAATTCCTCCACCTACCCAATGTGGTGCACGAATACTTCCTTGTCTTGCTCTACCTGTACCTTTTTGTCTCCATGGTTTTCTACCACCACCAGAAACTTCTGCTCTTGTTTTGGTACTTTGTGTACCTTGTCTTTGATTAGCAAGGTAATTTACTAACACGCTATGTACCACTGCTTCATTTGGTGTTAAACCAAATACTTCTTCTTTAAGTTCTAAAGTTTTTACTTTTTTACCTTCTACATCATATACGTCTACTTTAGGCATTTGTCTTTCCCTCCTTATTTACTTTTTACACTTGTTTTTAATTTTAAGATAGCACCTTTTGCTCCTGGCACACTACCTTTTACTAAAATAACATTTTTGTCTAAATCTACTTTTATAACTTCTAAGTTTTGGATTGTAATAGTTTGGTTACCCATATGTCCTGGTAGTTTTTTACCTTTGAAAACTCTACCTGGAGTAGAAGTTGGTCCCATTGAACCTGGTCTTCTATGATACATAGAACCATGTCCCATTGGTCCTCTAGATTGTCCATGACGTTTAATAACACCTTGGAATCCTTTTCCTTTTGAAGTTCCTTGAATATCTAATTTATCTCCTGCAGCAAAAATATCTGCTTTTAGTTCATCTCCTACTTTTACATTTTCTAAAGAATCTACTCTAAATTCTCTTAAATGTTTTTTTGGAGTTAAATTTACTTTTGTATAATGACCTTTTACTGGTTTAGTTACTTTATGTTCTTTTACTTCACCAAATCCTAATTGAATTGCTTGGTATCCATCATTTTCTACTGTTTTTACTTGTACTACAGTACATGGACCTGCTTCAATAACGGTTACTGGAATTACTTTTCCTTGTTCATCAAAGATTTGAGTCATTCCTACTTTTTTTCCTATTAATCCTTTATTCATGTTTTTCCTCCCATTGGCTGATATTTTAAATTTCGTTAAAGTTTAACGTTATACCAGCATAGCTTTTTATAATATTTATAATTTGATTTCGATATCTACACCAGCTGGCAAATCAATTTTCATTAAATTGTCTACTGTTTTTTGTGTTGGATAAAGAATGTCGATTACTCTTTTATGTGTTCTCATTTCAAATTGTTCTCTAGAATCTTTGTGTTTGTGTGGAGAACGTAAAATAGTAATAATCTCCTTTTCTGTTGGTAATGGAATAGGACCTGATACTTTAGCTCCTGTTTTTTTAGCAGTATCTACTATTTTTTCAGTAGACTGTTCTAAAACAACATGATCATAAGCTTTTAGTCTTATTCTGATTTTTTCACTTGTTACTGCGTTTTCTTTCTTTGTTGCCATTTAAAAATTCCCTCCTTCTAAATTTTTCTAGGCTTTTTTGCCCTTATTTTGGTCGGAAGTTATAACGCACCCTGGTGTTTCGTTGTTTACCAATATAAAAACCCAAGTTTGCATGATAATCTTGGGATAAGTGCTTTTTGTTTTTAACTTACCGCCTGGTCTAAGCCACGACATACTCCATAAGAGTTCCCTCCAAATGAGCTTAACTGCTGCATTTGTAGCCACATCTTACTTCATCGCCAAATACATGCTTTATTATTATATAATGAGAATGCAAAAAAGTCAACAGTTTTGCTGACTTTTTTGCATTTTTCTTCTTAAAACTAGTTCCCACTAACAGTGGTCAGTGGTACTTTACATAAAGTACCACTCGAAAGCCGAAGTCGATGTCGCTGTAGGTCGCATCGTTGAAGTTCCTGTAAGCCGTGTAGTAGCTGCTGATGCTGAAAATGCCTCCTCTGTAAGTGCAAGGGCTAGCAAAATTGCTACCCGTGCCCGTGGAATATTCTGTGGTACATTCCCTTAAGTTTGCAGCCATATCAAATATGTTACATACTTTATCTCCTGTTTTTCCTGTATTTTTTAATGTCCCATTTCCATCTTTTTTATTTGCATAATTACTATTTGATTCATTCATACTTTGTATAAATACGATTGCTGTATCCCATGCATAACTATTTATTAAATCACTTTCTACTCCTACACTATTATCATTTGCATACATATTTTGACTTACTTTGGATGCATTTAATTGTTTTATATCGTTCCATAATTTACCTGTTGTATCATATGTCATACTGCTTGTACTACTTGATGCTGATACTTTGGATAATGGTTTCGCATTTGCATATTTTTCTGTATCATTAGCACCTGCACTATTATATCCACTTCCATAGCTTGCTTCATATCTTGCTATATAATATCCTCCATTTTCTTGTACACTTTGCATAAATCCTACTAAGTTTTTAGCTATGGCATTTAATCCATCTGTTCCACTTGATGCTATTCCTTCTCTATATGTTGTTAATTCTTGAAAATATGATTCTATGGTAACTGGTGGGTCTGATGCATAAGTTTGGTCTGGATTACTTGGGTTATCCCCTGCAAAGGCTGCCTGCTGCATTGTTGGGTTTCCATTTGCTTCATCAAATGTATATCTTCCTAGTTTTATTGTTACATCATTTTCTGGATTACTATCTTTATGTACGGTTCCTACTGGTATCCATACAAATTGATTACCATTGCTATCCTCTATTACTATTCCTTCTGGTACTGTTGTTGCTTCACTAGTTACTACTTTAAATCCTTTTGGTACTACTACTGGATTTCCATATTCATCTTCTGCTTCTAAATTACTTTCTGTTTGTATTTCTGTTGCTGTTTCTACTAATGGCTTACCATTTGGTCCTGTAGTTGGATCTTCTGGTTCTTCTGTTCCTCCACCTACTTGTCCATTTACTAAGTTTTCTATTTGCTCTGCCAAATTATTTAAACTTTCTTGCTCATTTACTGTTGCCTCATTCCATGCATTTGCTGCATCTTGGGCTGTTTTAAAGATTCCTCCATTACTAAATAACATATTGATTGTAATGCCTGCTAAAATTAACAAAACCACTATGGTTACAACCAATGCAATGAGGGTGATACCTCTTTTCTCCTTTATTTGCTTAAAGTGTAACTCTCTCTCTAAAACTTCAACGTTTTTACTACTTTTGTTCATTTTCTTAATTCCTCCTCTTTTGATTTAACTTTATCTTACCATTATTCATTTTTCTTTTCAATACTTTTTCAAATTTTAAATTTTTATTTTAGAATTAATGAATTTTTTCGTTTGTTTGAAACCATTGAGCGAGTAAGAGCAAAAAAAGCATAAA
>CABUKD010000026.1 GCA_902492105.1 uncultured Clostridium sp. | reverse complement strand
GTTTTTTTGCATTCTTCTCTTGCTCTTTTTTTAATTCTCTATAACCATCCATTTCTTTAACATGAATATCTTTATTTCTACCTTTTTGTTTAGTTTTTAGTCTGCTATCAACACCATAAAACTTGTTGTATGACTTGATACAAGCATTTCTCATTTTGTCTTGAATAACAGTTAATGATTCTTTGGTAAATACTTTAGATTTACCAACTTGTTTTTTCATACCTTTTTTACAATTATCAATTACTGGTATACCAACAACATGCATGTGAGGAGATGTTTCATCAAAATGTATTGTTGCATTAGCCACTTTAAAGTTTGGAACTATTTTATTTAAGTCTTTAATTTGCTCATTATATACATCAATCATTTTGAATCTATATTCATCATCTTTGTCCTGCCAAAAGTCCATATCTCCGAGTTCTATTATAATTTCACAGGCAATATCATTCTGTAATGTACAAGCTTTTTCAAAGTAATTATTTATTTTTCTATCATTTCTAGTCTGCTTATTATTAAACTCAATACGAGATTCTTCAAATTCATCTATATATACTTGCTTAACATCTTCTACAATATCGTTAGTTCCATATATAGTAGTAATTAATTCTCTTTTATTATCATAATCTCTTAAATTATGCTTATTAACTCTAGATAAGTCATTTGCATTTTGTATAGCATTATTAGATAGAGAAGTAGTACCAGATACGTTTCCTTTAGCTGTTCTTTTAGCCACTTTACTTTTGTTTTTATCACTACCCAAGTGAAAAGAATATGCTAATTCTTGTTCCATAAAAAGTACCTCCTTGAATTTGCTTCGAAGCACAGGACTTTGACTCTGTCATAAGTCCTAACCCCCTATGAGTTTTGACATACTATCAAAACTCGGGGGCTCTGCGAGGCAATAAATTTTCTCCCAAAGGGATAAAATTTATTCAAATTAACTATCGCCACTTTCATTTTTACTTTGTAAAAACAAAACGTGCCACGTTAATTTGATTGTTGCAACATAGCCCATAGTTGCAACAATTATTTAGTGTCTTCTTTGGAGAATTTAACTGGCTTCACAACAATTTCTACTGGCTCATCTTTCTTATAAGTAATAGTTGTTTCACTATCATCTGGTATTGCATTGAAGTAGGATTCTACATTTTTGATATCTTCCACATGGATTTCATCATCTCCATCTATATAAATTATTCCAAATCGATACTCTTCCATTTTATTATCTGGATCTAATTTATAATAGTCTTCTAATGGGAATACTCTAACAATAGCTTTATTATCAGCAAAATCAAAGCAAAACATCTGCTTTTGCAAATAATATGTTGCCTCTGTAAAATGAACATCATAATATTGCTGTAATCTCATTATTATTTCTCCAAATTCTTTCTCTGGCAAATAGTTACTAAATCTAACACTTCCTAATACATTCCCTAGTAACATAGGTTTAGTTGTATCAATATATCCGTTATCATATAACTCCTGACATGGTTTACAAATAGAATCTCTAAAATTAATTTCATTTACAATTACTTCATTTCCTATAAGAGCTAGTTTTATTTCATCAACATATTTCATTATAAGTTCAGCTTGTTCTTCACGAGTATAATCTTTCCATGTTCTTGTTCTTTCTTCATATTGCTTATTCATCATCATTCTATTAAGAAAATCAATATCTCGTTTTAATAATATATCTTTTGGAGTAAATCGTAATTCTTCTGCACAATCTGTAGCTTCTAATTCTTCTTTTAACTTACTTATGGCTTTTTCTACAATAGAAGTTTCATTATTATATATATCTAAATCAAATGCTCCATTAATATAAGCTTTTCTAATTCGTTCAAGTTTTGCATTTTGTTCGTCAAGTTCTGATTTTAGTTTATCTCTAGGCTCATCAAATCTTTGTCTTATCATTGGCAAAAAGAATTGATTTACAACAGAATCATATTCTACTAATTCATTTATAAATTGATTAAAGTATTCATTTATAGCATTTTCTTTAACGGATATTTTACAATCATTACAATAATAGTAGAAGTATGGGGTTCCATTTTTCTTAGTAGTAGCTTTACCACCTAAAATACGATTACATTTAGGACATTTTAATTTCTGTAAATATAAATAGGTTAGTGTTCTTTGAAAGCTCCTTGAGTTTTTCTTTTTTTGAACTTGGCAATCTTCCCACATTTCTTTAGAGATAATAGGTTCTACAACATTTTCGTAATAAGTAGGGGTTTTAGTTCTCTTTCCGTGAACAAAATCTCCCTTATATATTTCATTTTGAAGAATATTTTGTATTGTTGAATCTCTCCAGTTATTTTTACCTAAAACTTTTTCTTCATTAAATAATGTACTTATTTTCTGATAAGAATAGCCATTATAGTATAAATCAAATATTCTAACAACAACATCTTTCGTAGAATAATCAATTACAAGAGTTTTATTTTCATGTTTATAGCCTAAAGGAGCAATATGAGGAATATGACCTTGTTTTATTGCACCTGCTAAGCCTATTTTTGTTCTCTCACTAGTTCTTTCAATTTCGTTTTGACTTACACTTACTAAAAGCCTTGAAATCATCTTACCATTTGCGGTAGTTGTATTTATATCGTCATTAACACAATCTATATAAGCATCATTTTCATCTAAAAATGTAATAAGTTCTTCCCAATCATAAATACTTCTTGTAAATCTATCTAATTTTAAAGAAATAATTGTATTTATCTTTTTAGATTTAATATCTTCTTTTAACCTTTCAAACTCTGGTCTATAATTACCTGTTTTTGCACTTATTCCAGCATCTTGATAATAATCTATAATTTCATAACCCTTAAACTTACAATAAGCTTCTAATCGTTCTTTTTGTTCTGGAAGACTAAAGCCTTCACGTACTTGGTCTTCAGTAGAAACCCTCATATATAAACCACATTTTTTCTTTTCCTCAACCAATTTATAAACCTCCTAACAAAAAAGAGACATCAAAGAATACACACAAGTTATTCTTGACATCTCTTGACTATATCTGTAATACAATATATTTTATTGAAATAAACCCCAAACATATTATCAGCTCCTAACGAGTAAACATAATTAATTTGTTGGCAGTATTATATCACGATTTTCAGAAATGTCAAACTTTTTGGCTATTTTATGCTGTTTATATAATCTTCTAATTCTGATAATTTTATCTTTTTTGTCAGATTGGATATATAAACATCATTAGAATAGTTAAAGACGAGAAATGTAGTATCTTTTACTATTACTCTATGTGGCTCAATATAAGAAATATTGGTTTTCTCAATTTTTCTTATGCTACCATTAACAAAAGTAGGAGTAACCTTTGAGAAATCACATATAAATTCTAATCTTTTCTTTAAGTTTTCCTCAAATCGTAATTCTTTTTTAATTATCTTCATTTCAAGCACCATCCTTTCTTTTTAGAATATTGGATGATGTTTTTTGGGCAAAGAAAAAAATCATCCAACTACTTGAATGATTTTTTCTATCTGTTAGTTCGAACAGATACGTCATTGGTGCAGATGGCCGGAATCGAACCGGCACGGTGTTTAACCACCGCAGGATTTTAAGTCCTGTGCGTCTGCCAGTTCCGCCACATCTGCATTTGTTTGAACTGACAAAACTAATTATAATACTTCACAAGCATATTTGTCAAGAGTTATTTACGAATTTTTTTCAAAGTTACATTCGTTTTTTAATTGACTTGTAAACAAGCTAATGTTACAATAAAGAAAAAAATAAAAAATGAGGTTTAATTATGGCAGATTATAGAGAATTTTATGAGAAAAGTATGAAGGCACTAACAGCGTATATTGAAAACAACAAAGAAATGCCAACAGAAAAAGTGTGGAATAGACTTGCAATTGGACAAGACTATTTATCAAGTCAAACTATAGGATATTTATCAGGAATGAAATTTCCAGACCTATGCAAAAAAATATATAAAGATATCCTAAAAAATAAAAAACAAAATTAGAAAGACCGCATGATACAAATATAAGGATTATAAAAATAAAATTAAAAAGGAGAATTAAAAAATGAATATATGGCATGATATAAAAAAAGACAGAATTCAAAAAGACCATTTTATTTCTGTTATTGAAATTAGTAAAAATGGTAGAAATAAATATGAGTTAGATAAAGAAACTGGAATGCTAAAATTAGATAGAGTATTGTATACTTCTACCCATTATCCTGCCAACTACGGTTTTATTCCTAGAACTTATGCAGATGATAATGATCCTTTAGATGTTTTAGTATTATGCCAAGAAGAAATTATGCCATTAACATTAGTAGATTGTTATCCTATTGGAGTATTAACTATGACGGATAATCAAGAATACGATGAAAAAATTATTGCTATTTGTAAACAAGATCCATTTTTAAATAATTACAAAGATATTACGCAAATACCTGCACAGGTTTCTTCTGAAATTATTCATTTTTTTGAAGTATATAAACAATTAGAAGGAAAACAAACTTCTATTGATAGAATGCTAGGTAGGAAAGAGGCAGAAGAAATTATTCAAAAGTGTATTCATCAATATGAAGAAAAATTTGAACATAAAGAAGGATAAAAAATATGGTGGAAAAAATAATTTTTAGTATACTTTCTATTGCTATTTTCATGCTTACTTTTTTTAAACTAATTAAAAAGAATGATACTAGTTATATCTATATTTTATTAGTAGAATTTATTGGAATTGCTATTTATTTTATGGAATTATTTTTTACTTTTACCTTACCAATTGTGTTGAAAATAATCGTTTATTTATTTTCCATTATTCTCCCAGGTATTTTATTGTGGATAGAAAAAGTAAAAAAAATAGATTTCCCAGAGCTATTCCATGTTGCTATTGCTAAAATTTTAGAAAAAATGGGAAAAGAAGAACAAGCTAAAATTATGATAACTCACTTTTTAGATAAAAATCCTAATAGTTATCTTGCTCATAAATTATTAGCTCATTTTTATGAAAAAGCACAAAATTATGAAGCAGCTATTAGTGAATACATGAAAGTGGTGGATTTAAAACCAAAAGATTTTATGGCACAATATAAGTTAGCGACTGTATTAAGTAAAAATAAGCAACAAGAAGAGGCAATTGTAGTTTTACAAGATATTTTAAAACAAAAACCAGAAAGTGAAAAAGCAACTTTTTTATTAGGAGATATTCTTTTTGAAGAAGAAAGATATAAAGAAGCAGTTTCTATTTATATGTCAGCATTACGTTATCATCCTGGCAGTTATGAAATCTATTACAATTTGGGCATGGTGTACACCATGATGAATGATTTTCAAAGAGCAAAAGAATTTTATGAAAAAGCTGCAGAAATTAATACTTTGGCATATAATGCAAAACTAAATTTAGGACAAATTGCTTTATTATATGGAGACTTAGACGAAGCAGAAAAATATTTTAGAGAGTCTATGAAACAAGAAGACTTAGAAGCAGGTTCCTATTATTATCTTTCACAAATTGCTCTTTTAAAAGGTGATGAAGATAAGGCAATTCGCTATATGAATGTGGCAGTGCAATTAGATGAAAGAGTATATAAGCAATTACAAAAGGATCCGTTATTTCTTCCTATTAGAAATGAAATAATACCACCACAAAAAGAGATGCAACAACAAAGAAAAAGAATATTAACCAAAAAAGAAAGAAACGTAAATCAACATTTAACAAGAACCTGCATTTTAGTAGAAGGTTTAAGTAATGAAGATTTAGAAGTTATGCAAAAACAAAAAGGAAAACAATTAGAACAAGAAGAAAAACAAAAAGAATAGAAAAAATAAAAATTTAAAAGATAAAAAGTAAAATTAAAATGAAAATAAAAAAGAGAATAACAAAATAAAAAAGAAATATAATAAATTAGAAAAGAACAAACAACGATTAAGAAAAAATAAAAAGAAAGAAGGAATTAAACAATGGAAATTTATCAAGCATTAATTTTAGGGGTAGTACAAGGATTAACAGAATTGTTACCTATTTCTAGTTCTGCCCATTTAGCAATTATTCCATGGATGTTTGGATGGACCAATAATCCAGCATTTAACGTAGCATTTGAAGGATTTGATGTGGCACTTCATTTTGGAACTTTACTTGCTATTGCCATTTATTTTTTCAAAGATTGGCTAAAACTTATTAAAGGAGGATTCGACCAAGTTGTTAAAAAGGAAAAAACAGCAGAAGGTAGAATGTTTTGGTATATTGTTTTAGCAACTATCCCAGGAGGAATTATAGGCTTTATTTTAGACAAATTTTTACAAGATACTCTAACCCAACCTCTTATTATTGCAATATCATTAATTGTAATGGGTATTATTCTTTATATTGTGGATAAAAAAGCAAAATCAAAAACAGATTATGAACATATGACTTTAAAACAAACATTTTTAATAGGATTATCACAAGCTTTAGCATTTATTCCAGGAGTTTCACGTTCAGGAATTACAATGACAACAGCAAGGGCTATGGGAGTAAAAAGAGAATCTGCAGCTCGTTATTCTTTTATGTTATCTGCTCCTATTGTGTTAGCAGCAACTATATTTAAAGCAAAAGACTTCGTTTTTAGTCTTCCATTTTTTATTGGTGTTTTTGCAAGTTTTATTGTAGGAATTTTGGTTATTCAATTCTTATTAAAATATTTACAAAAAGGAAGTTTTAAAGGTTTTGCAATTTATCGTGTTATTCTAGGAATTGTAATTATTGCACTTATTTTGGGTGGAAAATAAACCAAAAATATCATTCTTGCCAAGTGCAAAGAAATGAAATGATAAAAATATAAAAATAAAATATTACAAAAATATTACAAAAATATTACATTTATATTAAATCTATGAAAAATTATTGACTTTTTACTTAAAAAAGATAAAATAAATACATAAGAGTATGGAAAAGATCAAAATTTGTAAAAACAAACAAAAAATTCAAGTATGTTTTGTCGAATTTTGTAAAACATAATATTAGAAATTTTATTTTAAACGAAGGAGAAAAAAGATGACAAGTTGCTTAGGAATGTATATAGAACCTAATATCATTAAATATGCAAAAGTTTCAAAAGATCGTGAAATCTTAAGGGTCGAATCGTTTGGAATAAAATTTTATGATAAATTAGGTGATGCAATTAAACAAATTATCTCTGATACTTATAGTTTTAAAATACCAATTAGTATTAACTTATCAGAAGAAGCTTATCAATATTTTTACATGTTTAGTTTGTTAAACAAAAATGACTTAAAAAAAGCAATTGCAACAGAATTTGAATCTTTTTGTGTGGATAAAGGAATTAATAAAAATGCATTAGAGACCAGATATGCACTTGTAAATAGTTTAGAAGATAAAGAAAAAATAAAAGTAATTCATATTTCTGTTAATAAAACTACTATGAATACATTGGAGCAACCTTTTGCAGATCAACGTGTATCTACAATTTCACCAATAGGAACTAGTATTTCTAATATTGCTAATTTAAAACAAAAAGAAAATGTTCTTATTATTAATATGGAGGAAGAAACTACACTTACTACTATTGTAGACCAAAAAGTGTACCAAGTAGATAAAATACCAGAAGGAGCTCGTACAGTATTAGACAGTATTAATAGTAAGGAAAATTCTTATTCAAAAGCTTATGAAATTTGTAAAAACAGCACTATTTATACAATGGAAGGAAAAGAACTACAAGATGAAGAAAATGAGTTCTTAGATGATATTATGCCTACTTTATATAAAATAGCAAGTCAAACACAAGAAAAGTTGGCAAATAGTACTGTGAAAATTGACAGAATCTATTTAACAGGTACTTTATCTGTAGTAAACAATATAGATTTATACTTCCAAGAATTTTTCAAAACAGAAAAATGTGAAATTTTAAAACCTTTCTTTTTAAAAGAAAATGTAAAAATTAATATCAAAGATTATATCGAAGTCAACTCTGCAATGGCTCTAGCTTTACAAGGCTTAGGCTATGGATTAAAAGATATGAACTTTAAACAAAGAACATGGAAAGATGACTTAGATGATATTTTTGGAAAATTAAATGTGGAGAAAAAAGGAGAAACAAAGACAAAGAAAAGTGGAGTTTCTAATCTATTCCGTTTTGATTTAAAAGAGAGATTAGATAAAACAGAAGTCTGGTTACTTCGTGTAGCAGGTGGAATCTTTTTCTTAACAGTAATTTATGCTGCTTTTGCTATCTTTTTAGATCAAGCAATTACCGACAAAAATCAGCAAGTTCTTGCGGTGGAACAAGATACACAAGCACAAATAGCAGCAGTAAGTAGTGATATTACTAGTGTTAATACAAAAACAAATCAATATAAACAATTATCAGACAATTTAAAGAACATTAGTGAACAAGTAAAAGAAAATAACAAAACGAAAAAAGCAATTCCTATTCTACTTACTCAAATTGGAGCTTCAATTCCACAAGGGGTACAACTTACTTCTATAGAAAACACAACTGGTCAACATATTGTAATCAATGCTCAATCACGAAATTATGAACAATTAGGATACTTTAAAACCATTTTAAAAGTGAAAGGCATTTTAGCACCAGATACGGTTGTTTCTTCTTCAGGCGTAAAACAAGGGGAATTTGTTCAAATTGTCATAGAAGGAGATTTGCCATGAAAAAGATTTTAATTACCGTTTTAATTATATTATTAATTATTTTGGCATATTTTGCTATTTTTAAAGGGATATCAATTGGTGGATTTCATCTTTTAAGTGTACAACAAATTGCAGACGAAAATGATAAATTAACGCAAGAAATTGCACAAACTGAATTATTAATGTATACAGATTATCCATCTAAAACTGATGAATTAGAACAAAGTGTATCTAGCTTATTAACAGCAAAAGATGAATATCATGATTTAGCAAGTGTAAGTACAGAAGGAGAATTAGCAGAAGCAAACCAAACAGAAACTTATACCATAGCTTATTTATGGACAAGACTAGGAAGGCATGCTACTGCAGAAGGTGTAGTTGCAAAATTTGATATTGTAACAGGTTCAACAGGAGAACCAGATGTAAAAAATATACAATTTACTATAACAGGTGATTATCCACAAATTATTCTTTTTGTAGAAGACATCGAAGATGATAGCGAGCTAGGCTTTAGAATAGAAAACTTTAAATTAGTGCCAGCTGGTGAAGACTTACAAGCAACTTTTACAGTTAGAAATGTAAGAATTGAGCAAGAAAGTTTAACAAATGCAACTTCTACACAATCTACAACAGATACAAATACACAAACTGACAATACCAATAATTCTGCAACCTAGTATAAATTGAAAACTAGAAGCTAAAAATAAATTTCTGAATATTGGAAATGATAAAAAGTAAAGGAGGAAAATATGGCAAAAGCAATTATTAAAGAAATATTTATTATGTTACTATTATGTGTGGCCATTGTTTTGGTATTTGGTGTTATTTTTTATGACTATATTCCTACCAATAAAGCAGTGCCAAATAAATTAGAAGCATATGTAACTCCTGAAAACATTCAAGAAGAAATTGACGAAGAAATTATGGAAATGAATAAGATAGAAGTATCTTATGAAATTACAGAAAGTGATTTAGACTTATATAAACAAACACACAGCTATACTCCAGGAAAGCGAGATCCATTCTCAGCAAGTACTGAAAATACAAATAATACCGGAGGAAACAACACAGGTAACAACAATGGTTCCGGCACTAATACAGATCCAAATTCAACAGGAGGTTTCTTTAACGAAACGGGTCTTAAATAATTTTCGGTTATATTTATTTATATAAATATATACAAAAATAATCTAAAGAGAAAGGAGTAATAACCATGAGAAAAACAAATGCACAAGGTGGTATCACATTAATTGCTTTAGTTGTTACAATTGTAGTACTTTTAATTTTAGCTGGTATTACTATCATGTTTGTATTTAGTAATGATGGTATTTTTGCTACAGCAAATCAAGCTAAAACAGAATCTGTACTAGGAACTGTTAGAGACTATGTTTCTAATGCACAATTTCAAGTTTTTGCAGAATCATACGCACCAGAAAATTCAGCAACATTTAATAAAGCAAAAGCACAAGAAATTATGACAGCTAATTTTCCAACAGATGCTAACTTAGAAGGCGTTGATTCATTAGAATATGCTAACCACGCATATACTACTGGTACTTTTACTGGCACAATCAATGGAGTTAACTTTACAGTTACTTTTGCATCTGGCGTACCAACAGTAAAAGAAACACCAGCTGGAACCTAGAATAATGCTAAAAAATTATAAAAACTTTGAAGGCATATGCACAATATCAAGTTGTATATGCCTCAAATTTTATAAAAAACATTAGGAGAACACATGGAAATTTTTTTATACTTTATTATTTTTTGTATGGGAACAGTGTTTGGAAGCTTTTTTACATTAGCGGTATATAGAATTCCACTAAAAAAAGATATCACCCATGAACGTTCTTATTGCCCAAATTGTAATCATAAATTAACTTTTTTAGATATGATTCCAATTTTAAGCTATGTATTTTTAAGAGGAAAATGTAGATATTGTAAACAAAAAATTAGACCAAGATATCTTTTATTAGAAATTTTATCAGGGGTAGTTTTTGTTTTATTCGCCATGTCTATTAAATTAAATGTACTTAATACCGATTTAAGCACATGGGTATATTTTGGATTTGGCTTATTATATTTTGTCACATTATTTATTATTGCAGGAATTGACAAAGAAAGAATAAAAATAGAGAAATCCGTTTTATTATTTGGATATTTAGTAGAAACCTTGTATATAATTTATCTATATATAGTAGAAAAAGAACCTAATATGTATAGATATGTTATATATTTAGCTATTATTTGCATTTTACTTTTAATAGATACTGTTATCTTAAGAAAAAAAACAAAGCAAAGTTACCCAATAGAAATATTACTTTTATGTATGTTAATTCTAACCTTTACCTATGAAACAGTTACTTTTTTAACCATTACTTTTACTTTACTTTGCATTGTTTTTCATCAATTAGGCAAAAAGTTATTTATCAAAAAGAATAAAGCAATAAAAACAACAAAACAAAGTGCAGAACTAATTCCTATTGGTTTTTACTTATGTGTAACCAATATTATATGTTTACTTATTGCTAATTTTAATATTTTTTACAGGTGATGCTATGAAGAAAGATAAATTAAGGAAAAGGATAAAATCTAATCAAGCTTTTACTATGCAAGACCTAGTAATTGCTATTATGGTTTTACTGTTATTTGTGGGTACAATTGGAGGAACTTATTTAGCTATCTACCAAGTACAAGCAGATACTAAACTAGATTCTGTGGCAACTCTTTATATGATACAAATGCTAGAATATATTGATAAGATTGGCTATGATGAAGTAACCAATGGAATGGAGGAAACTTTAAGAACACAATTTGCTGTTCCTAGCAGGTTCGAAATAGCAATAGATGTTTCTAGCTATTTACCATCTAAGGATAGCATGGATCTAGTAAAAAGGGTAAAACTAACTATGCATTATACTTTTCAAAAACAAGAGAGAAATATTGTAATTGAAAACTTAAAAGTAAAAGAAATTTAAGGAGAGGAAAAATGAAATCAGAAAAAGGTATTACTTTAACTTCATTAGTTATCTATATTATGGTTGCTACAATAGTAATTGCTACCATGGCAATTGTTAGTTCCTTTTTCTTTTCCAATATTAATCTGGTAAGAGACCAAGACAAATATGCAGTAGAATTCAATAAATTTAATATGTTTTTTGTTAATGATGTTAAAAATAATAAAACAGCACAAGTACAAACTCATAAAATTACATTTGAAGATGGAACTATATATGAATATCGTGCAGAAGACAAATCTGTTTATAGAAATGGCACAAAAGTGGCAGAATTAGTGCAAGAATTAACATTTACAGCAGACACGTATCAAGTGGAAAATACCAGTACTGTAAAAAATCTAATTCGTGTTTCTATGAATATTGGAAAAAGAGAAAATTTTCAAAAAGAAATTGAGTATGTGCTAAAATATTGGTAAATTATTGAAAATGCAATAATTTTGTATTGATTTGACTGATTTTGTAGTATAATAATAATGACAAAAGAAAAATAGAAAGGAGATTAACAAATGGAAAAAAGACAACCAATAGGAATTGAATTAGTAAAAAGAGGAATTGTATCAGAAGAAGACATTGAAAAAGCATTAGATTATCAAAAAACACATCCTAGAAAAAAATTGGGAGATATTATTGATATTTTAGGTTTATGTGATTCTCATATTTTAATTAATGCTATTGGAGAAATTTTAGATGAGAAAGCAATTTATTTACTAGAAAATGATATTAGAATTAATGTTCTAGAATATATTTCTTTAGATTTAATGAAACAAAATAAAGCAATTCCATTTGAAATTGCTTCTGGAAAAATTAAGGTATGTTTCGCAGATACTTCTAATAGAAAGTCGGTAGAAGTAATTAGGCTTTTATTATTAAATAAAGGTCTAGTAATGGATAAATATATTACATTTGAATCCAATATTGAAAAAATCTTGGACTCTTTAGAGGGGGTTGCTTCTGATAATATTAATGTAAATAGCGATATATCAGGATTGGTAGATAGTATTATTAAAACAGCTATTGAAAAAAGAGCAAGTGATATCCACGTAGAACCTTTAGAAAAGAGTGTAAGAGTAAGATATAGAATTGATGGACAATTAGTTTCTGCTGCACAAATTGATAAAGAAAAACAAGCACAATTAATTGGTAGATTAAAAGCTATTTCTAATATGCACCAAGAAAAACAAGAAGCACAAGATGGTAGAATTTTAGCTTATCCAGAGTATAATATTCGTGTATCTTCTCAAAAAAATGTTTATGGAGAAAAATTTGTATTAAGATTATTAAAGAAAAATGAAAACATTCGTGAAATTTATGAACTAGGTTTCCCTGAAGATGAAGAATTAGTAAATAAAAGCTTTAATAAAAGAAACAGTATTACTGTAGTTGCAGCGCCAACAGGAGAAGGAAAGACTACTACTCTTTATAGTATTATAGATTATTTAAATAGACCTCAAATTAATATTACTACCATTGAAGACCCAGTAGAAATTAGAATTGATGGTTTAAACCAAATAGAAATTGATGCAAAAACTACTTTTTCTGGAGCTTTAAGAACAGTTTTAAGACAAGACCCAGATATTATTTTAGTAGGAGAAATCCGTGATCAAGAAACCGCCGAAATAGCAATGCAAGCAGGACAAACAGGACACTATGTATTATCTACTATTCATACTATAGATAGTATAGAAGTTATTACAAGACTTAGAAAAATGGGAATTTCTAATTACGATATTTCTAGTATTTTAGCTACATCTGTTTCTCAAAGATTAGTAAGAAAAATATGTCCTCATTGTGCAAAAGAAAGAGAATTTACAGAAAAAGAAAAGCAAGTTATTACAAAAATAGGACAGAAATATAATATAGATTTTGACTTGGAAGGAAAAACAACATTTGAACCAGTAGGTTGCAGACGTTGTAATCAAAGTGGATATTTGGACAGAATTGGTATATTTGAAGTATTAAATGTAGAAGACGAAATTAGAGATCTAATTGCACGAGATGCTTCTAGTATGGAAATTAGAAAAAAGGCATTAGAATTAGGATATAAACCACTTGTTATAGATGGTATACAAAAAGTTTTAAAAGGAATTACTACTTTAGATGAAATTAATAATAAGTTAATTATTTATTAAACAAAAAACAGAGGAGGAAGATCATGGTTGATATAGAGAAAATCTTAAATAAAGCAGTAGAAAAAGATGCATCAGATGTTCACTTAATTTGTGGCATTAAACCTATTTTAAGAATTAGAAGAGATTTAGTAGAAGTAGAAGGAACCGATATTTTAACAGAAGAAGATATGTTTGAAATTTATGATTATTTTGTAAGAGGAAACTTAGATAAAGATAGAGTTTACAAAGAAACCAAAAAATTGGATGCTTCTTTTGAATTTGGAGATTTAAGATTAAGAGTTAATATTTCTATGGCAGATGAAATGCCAACAGTGGTATTAAGATTAATAAAAAATGAATTACCAAAATATGAAGATTTAGGAGTGCCAGATATTGTAAGAAGAATGATGAACCAAACACAAGGATTAATCTTAGTAACAGGTAAAACAAACTCTGGTAAAACTACTACTTTAAATGCTTTAATTAATGAAATTAATGAAACACAAAATAAAAAAATATTAACATTGGAAAATCCAGTAGAATATAAACATAAATGTAAAAAATCTATTATTATTCAAAAAGAAATTGGAGTAGGAAGAGATTGTTTAAACTATAGTGATGGTGTTAAAAACTCTTTAAGAGAGGATTGCGACATTTTAATTATAGGTGAGATTCGTGATAAAGAAACTATGGAAGCTGCAATTGAAACCGCAGAAGCAGGACACTTAGTAATCGGTACTTTACATACCAAGTCTTGTGCAGAAACTATAGACAGAATGATTAACTTTTATGATGTTAGAGATCAACAAACGATTAAATATTTAATTGCTTCTCTATTAAAATTAGTAGTATCTCAAAGACTATTAAAAGGAAAAGATAATTCTTTAGTTTTAGTACCAGAAGTAATGGTGGTTGATAACATTGTAGCAGGTATGATACGTAAGGAAAAAATTAGCGTTTCTGAAATAGAAGATGCAATACAAAGTAGTGCAGATAAAGGAAGCATAGGGCTTATTAATTCCTTAGCAGAACTTTTTGTAGATGACAAAATTACTTTAGAGCAAGCAAAATCACAAATAGAAGAAAAGAATATTGAAGTATTAAATAGAACCATTATGCAACTAAAAATTAAAAAAGATAACCAAAATAAAGCAAGACAAAATATTTAAAGTAATTCTATTAATAAAAAACAATGAGAAAAGGGGGACAGTGTAGTGCCAGAATATGTATATAGAGCAGTAACAAAGCAGGGACAGATTGTACGAAATAAAGTAGAAGAATCTAGTAAAAACAATTTAATTAAAAAGCTAAAACATAATGATTTACTACCAATAGAAGTAGTACAAGTTAGTTATCAAAGCTCAAGAAGAAAAGTAAATAAGAAAAACATTATTGATATTGACGATATTATGAAAACAGCAAACTCTGCTAGCATTTTTCAAGGTCGAGCAAGTGCAAGACCATCTACCAAAGAGAAAATTAACTTAGTTTTATCTGCTGGACAAAAAATTACAACAAGAGATGTTATTATATTTACTCAAAACTTTTATTTATTAAAAAAGGCGAACTTCAACAATATTCATGCTTTAAGTACTATTATTAACAGTACAGATAATTTATCTTTTAGGGGAATCTTAGAAGATATTTTAGCAGGAGTTGAAGGTGGTGAATATATGTATACCACCATGGAATATTATTCTAATGTATTTCCATACATTTATATTAATATGATTAAAGTAGGAGAACTTTCAGGATCTCTTACCAATTCTTTAGCACAAGCAGTAAAATATTTGGAAGATACTACGAATAGAAATAAAAAAATAAAATCTATTTTAATTCCAAATATTGTGCAATTCTTTGCTATATTAGCATTATTAATTGTAGGTACAATTTTTGTATTGCCAGCAATTCAAGATGTATTTGCGCAGATGGGAAGTAGCGCTACCTTGCCTGATATTACCTTATGGTTTATGGACTTTTTAGATACTCTGACACTTTATTGGTATATTCCGGTAGGAATTCTTGTAATTATTGTTGCTGCTATTGTGGGTTATATTAATACTCCAAAAGGAAAATACAATTGGCATTATTTTAAATATAAAGCACCAATTTTTGGTAGATTAATATTTGGAATCGATTTTTCTAGATTAATGAGAGCTATGCTTCTTAACCTACAAAATGGAATGAGAATTCAAGAGTCTTTGGAGGTAAGTAAATCAGTTGCTAAAAACTACGTAATGTTATCTATGATAGAGACTTCTATTAATAATATTTTAATAGGTGGTTCATGGATAGAACCGTTTGAAAATTCTGGTTTATGTAGTTCTATGGAAATAGAAATGTTAAAGATTGGTATGCAAACAGACCTTTCTGAAATGATGGAAAAATTACTAGACTATATGGATGTAGATATTCAAAACAGCTTAGACAAAATTATGAAGGTATTACCAGAAATTTCTTACTTATTTGTTGGTATCTTATTAATTTTCTTAGTAGTTGTTGTATTAGTACCATGTATCCAACTATATATGGGAAATTGGCTTATCGAAGCTATGGGTGTATAACTTTTATAAAAAATATAATGAGTTCTCCAACAGAATTCATTATATTTTTTTGCTTTTTTACCAGAAGACATATTATAATAGAAGAAGTAAAAATAAGAAATAGGAAAGAAAAATAAATGGCAAAATAGAAAAAAATAGACGAAAAAGTAATGTGACAAAATATAGTGGTGAAATAAAAAATAGAAAAGGAGAGGTAAAATGAAAATAGGAATTGATTTAGGAGGAAGCCATATTGGTATTGGTGTTATAGGAGAACAAGGAAAGATTATACAAAAGCAAGAAGTAGATTTATTAAAAGAAGAAGGAAATAATATAGAAGAATTTATTCAAAATTATCTAGAAAAGAATGTACAAAATATTTTAAAACAATATACAATCGAAGCAATAGGAATTGCAAGTCCAGGAACACCAAAAGAAGGAAAGATTACTACATTGGTTAATTTAGGAATTCAGGAATTTGATATTACCGGTGTTTTAAGAAAAATAACCAATCTTCCTATTCAAATTAGAAATGATGCTAAATGTGCAGGATTGGCAGAAAAACAATATGGTGCTTTAAAGTCTTATGAAGATGCAGTATTTTTATGTTTAGGAACGGGAATAGGAGGAAGTGCTTTTTTTCAGGGCAAAGAGTTAATCCCTAAAAGAAATCCAGGATTAGAAATAGGACATATGATTATAAAAAAAGATGGAAATCTTTGCAAATGTGGAAAAAAAGGATGTTTTGAAACTTATTGTTCTATGAAGAGTTTTAAAAATCAATTAATCCAAATATTAGAAGTTAATAAATCTATTACAGCGAAAGAATTATTAGAAGAGTTAAATTTACGTAAAAAAGAAGAAAAAGTTCAAGAACTTTTAGATAATTATACAGAAAATTTATTAGTAGGATTGTCCAATATCATAGATATTTTTGAACCACAAGCAATTTGCTTTGGCGGAAGTTTTGTGTATTTTGAAAAAGTATTATACGAATTATTAGTAGAGAAATATTATGCAAAACGATATGTATTTAATAAAGAAAGTTTACCAGACTTGAAACTTGCAAAACTAGGAAATGATGCAGGAATGATTGGGGCTACTATTTTTCCTTAAGTAGATATTATAACTATAAATATGTATGAAAAAATGCTACTCAATGATAAAAAATACAAAATACAAAAGTATTCTTAGTAATAATCGTAAAAAAATATAAAAAAAATAAACTTTTTATACTAATAAAAAGTCTAATAAGATAGAAAAGTAAAAAGTTCAAAAAAATATAGGAGGAAAGGCTACTTTGAAAATGCAAAATGAAAATCAAGAACTAATAGAAAACTTAATTCAATATATTGAACAAAATGAAGAAAAATGGTATCGAGTAGCCTATTATTATGCTAGAAATCAAGAAGTAGCAATGGATATTGTACAAGAAGCTATTACAAAAGCACTTACTAAAATTTCATCTATAAAACAAGCAAAGTTTATGAAAACTTGGTTTTATCGTATTCTAATTAATACTGCGATTGATGAAACAAAAAGAAATAGAAAAAATGCTACTTTTTGTCTAGAAGATTATCAAACAGAAGCAATAGAAGAGGATTTTACTACTAACATACAGTTATATGAAAAAATAAACCAGTTAAAACCAAAGCTAAAAACGGTAATTCTTTTACGTTTTTTTGAAGATTTAAAATTATCAGAAATTGCACAAGTGACAAAAACAAATGAAAACACGATTAAATCTAGATTATATCAAGCTTTAGATCAGTTAAAAGTAGAATGGGAGGAGAAAGAAGGATGACAAAGCCAGATTTTAAGGCATTACAAAAGATTTATCAATCTGTGAAAATACCAAAAGAACTACCGTATGAAGTAAATAAGGCAATAAAAAATTCCAAAAAGAAAAGGCTTTCTTTTGCGGCCAAAACAACTATTAAAGTTTGTACTACACTAGCTACTTGTTTTATTGTTTTTGTAGTTATGATTAATGTAAATCCGAACTTTGTATCAGCAGTAGAAAACATACCTGTTTTGTCTCAACTAGTGGAATGGTTACAAATTAGAGAAATCCATGAAAAAACGGAAGTAGATGTGATAGATGCACAGATTCCTAATCTTACTAACACAGGAAATTCAGAACTAGAAAAAACGATAAATCAAAAAATTAATGAAAAAATTCAAGAACTAATAGAAATAGCAAGAAATGATGCTTATGAAGCAAAAAAGATATTAGAAAGTTATGATACCAATCATAAGTTTGAACCAATTCACTTAAATATTTCTTATGAAATTAAAAGTGCACAAAATGGAATTTTATCTTTTATAATTACACAAACACAGACAGATAGTATGCATGCCAATGTACATGTACAACAGTTCATGTACAATATAGATTTAAACCATAATAAGGAACTAAGTTTGCAGGATTTATTAGGAGAAAATTATGAGCAAATAATTAACACACAAATTAAGGAAAAAATGGCACAAATAGAAGAAGAAGGAACAGGAGACTTTTTTGAACCAGAAGATTTTCCTTACTTAGAGCATGGAGGATGGTTTGAAGGAATTACAGAAAATCAAAAATTCTATGTAAACGAAAATGGAAATGTGGTAATTGTATTTGACAAATATGAGATTGCACCTGGCTATATGGGAATGCCAGAATTTGAAATACAATCTACAGGTTTATAAAAGGTAAGTTTTATAAATGAAGATGTTAATGTATCAAAAGGGAGAAAAGTAGAATAAAAAGCTAAAAACAACAAATGAAAACGAATTAAAAAGCAAATAAAAATAGAAGAAAAAGTGATATAGAAACGGAGTAAAGAAAAGTGAAAACAAGTTATATTATTATACTAACAATTGCAGCAATTTTACTACTAATAATGATTATTGCTATGTTTACTAGAAGAACAAAGCGTCTTAAAATTGCTATTATTATCCTATTATTAGATTTATGTCTTTGTGGATATGTAGGATATGATTATATAAAAGAAGAACCTATTCTTACAATGCTAGGAGAAGAAACCATACAGTTAGAAGTAAATGAACCATATAGAGAATTGGGAGTAACAGCTACATATCATCAAAAAGATGTGTCACAAGATGTAGTAACAACAGGTGAAGTAAATATAGAAAAACCAGGAACTTATCAAATTCACTATCAATATACATATCATAAAGATAAAATAAAAGAACTACAAAGAACTATAAAAGTAGAAGACCATGTAGCTCCAAAAATAGAATTAAAAGGCAGAGCAGAAATGACACTTTATGAGAATGAAAAATATGAGGAACCTGGTTATGTAGTAGAAGATAATGTAGATGAGAATCTAACAAAAGAAGTAAAAGTAGAAAAAAAGGTGGTAAATGACAAAGAATATCAGCTTATTTATAAAGTAAAAGATAAATCAGGAAATGAGGCACAAGCGGTAAGAAAAATTTGCATTAAAGAAGTGGAAAAGCCAACCAAAACAGAATCTACTAAGCCTTCTAATAGTTCTAACAATGGTGTTATTTACCTAACCTTTGATGATGGACCTAGCTTAAATACTACTCCTAAAATATTAGATATTTTAAAAGAAGAGGGAGTAAAAGCCACATTTTTTATTTTGAATTATAATACTAATCAAGAAGTTTTAGTAAAACGTATTGTGAATGAAGGACATAGTATAGGAATTCATGGTTATTCTCATGATTATAAAAAAATATATCAATCTGTAGAAGCTTATATGGAAAATATAACAAAACTGCAAGACAAAATTAAAAAATCAACTGGTGTTACTACTAATTTAACTAGATTCCCGGGCGGTAGTTCTAATACCATTAGCAGTTTTAATCCTAAAATTATGACCAAATTAACAAAAGAAGTAGTGAAAAGAGGATACCGTTATTATGACTGGAATGTTAGTAGTGGAGATGCAGGAGAAGCTAAAAACAGAGATGAAGTATATCAAAATGTAATTAAAGATTTGTACAGAAATGGTAATAATGTAGTACTAATGCACGATTTCTCTGGCAACCAAAAAACGGTAGATGCTTTACGAGCTATTATCCAATATGGTAAAAAGAATGGATATACTTTTGAAGCAATTACAGAAAATACACCAATGGTAATGCATAGAATTAATAATTAAGTGGACATAAAATAGAAAATATGCTATAATAAAAATATCATCTTTTTATATATAATGATGAAAGGAGAATTTGATGTGTTAGATGTAGAAATCTTTGAGGTGCGGTACGGTGAGTACATTGTAAAACGTAAAACTAGAATAGCAAAAGAACAGTTGGCAGAACTTACAACGTATATTTACAGCCAAGGAGGAGTTGAATTCTCCGAAAATGTCTTTTGGGTTAAAAGCCCAAAACTTACTCATGTAGTAAATCATCTGAAAGAAGTACTAAACATTGAATTCTACGAAGTGAAAGTAAAAAGGTAAATACCCTTTCACCCACAAAGAGTGTTAACAAAAATACGTTAACACTCTCTTTTTTGACTTTGGGTTAAATTTATAGTATAATAATAGTATCTTATAGTAAAGGAGCTATTGAATATGAAGGACAACTTCGCTATTTGCACCATCAATGAAGACACAAACGAAATTACTCTCACCATTTTCCACTCAGGCAAACTACAGGCAGGAATCAGTGTTACTAGGGCTGAAAAGTATGGTCGTGGATACACCGAATCCCTTTTCTCTCAGTTTGAAAGAAAAGTGGGCTTGGAGGAGGGGAGTACTCCTTTGGGAATTGAATTCATTTAGCATCCAATAGCATCCAAAAGGGTTCCATCTTTGGAACCCTTTATTTTATACTTAATGATAACCTATATGATTTTTTAAACTTCCATAATAATTGGTAAAATCATAGGATTTCTCTTTGTTTTTTCGAAAATGTAATCTCTTAAAGTATCTTTTACATTAGATTTAATAGTTGACCAATCACGAATATGATTTTCTTCACATTTTTTCACTTCGTCACGAATTACTTTTTTCACATCATCCATTAAGTTTTCTGATTCTCTTACATAAACAAAGCCTCTAGAAACTACATCTGGACCTGAAACAATTTCACCAGTATTAGAATCCATTGTCATAACAATAACAATTAAACCATCTTGTGATAGATGTTGTCTATCTCTTAAAACAATATTTCCAACATCTCCTACTCCCAAACCATCTACTAATACTCTACCATTTGGTACTTGAGTTGTTAATTTAGCTTCTTCTTCATTTAATTCTAATACTCTACCATTTGTCATGATAAAAATATCTTTGTCTGCAATACCTACTTTTTTAGCTGTTTCTCTGTGTGCCATTAATTGTCTATATTCGCCATGTACTGGTATAAAGTATTTTGGCTTAGCTAAAGTTAAAATTAACTTTTGTTCTTCTTGGCAAGCATGTCCTGACACGTGAATATCTGCTAGAGAACTGTAAATAACTTCTGCTCCTATTTTCATTAATTCATCAATTACTTTAGAAACTAATTTTTCGTTACCTGGAATTGGGGTAGCAGAAATAATTACCATATCATTTGGAGTAATGGTTACTTTTCTATGATCTCCGTTTGCCATTCTAGTTAAAGCAGACATAGCTTCTCCTTGGCTTCCTGTAGTAATAATAACCAATTGATTATCATTATAGTTTTTAATATTATCAATATCAATAAATACGTTATCTGGTACTTCTATATAGCCAAGTTTTCTGGCAGCTTCTATCATATTTTGCATGCTTCTACCACAAATAGCTACTTTTCTGCCATATTTTACTGCAGAATTTACAATTTGCTGTACACGGTGTACATTGGAAGCAAAAGTTGCTACTACAATTCGTTTTTCATTATTTAAAAATAATCTATCAAAAACTTCTCCTACAGAGCTTTCAGACATAGTGAACCCTTTTCTTTCACTATTTGTACTGTCAGAAAGTAATGCTAAAACCCCTTTATTACCAAGTTCTGCAATTCTACCTAAATCGATTACTTTATCATCAATAGGAGTATAATCTACTTTAAAATCTCCGGTATGAAGAACAGTGCCTACTGGTGTATGAATTGCAAGCATTACTGCATCTGGAATACTATGGTTACTTCTAATAAATTCTACTTGCATACTTCCAAAGTTAATGGTTTGTCCTTGTTTTACTACATGCAATTTTGTACTTCTTAATAAATTATGTTCTTCCAATTTGTTTTTAATTAGTTCTACTGTCAAATTAGTTGCATAAATTGGAACATTAATTTGTTTTAGAACATAAGGAATAGCACCAATATGGTCTTCATGACCATGGGTAATTACTAATCCTTTAATTTTATCTTGATTTTTTACTAAGTAACTAATATCTGGAATAACTAAATCGATTCCTAACATATCATCTTCTGGAAATTCTAATCCACAATCTACTAATAAAATTTCGTTTCTATATTCAAAAACCGTAATATTTTTTCCAATTTCTTGTAATCCACCTAATGGAATAATTTTTAAACTTGACTTTTTAAATTGAAAATTTAAATTATCAGTAGTTACTGCTTGTCTAGTGTTTTTAGTTTTTCTTCTTTGTGTTGATCTTTCTCTAGTTTTAGTATCTTCTTTTAACAAAGTAACACTTTCTTCTAAGTTTTCATTTTCTGTGTTTTCTAAACTAGTATTTTTTCTTTTCCTTTCATTATTTTCTTTCTTTGTATTAAAATTTTTTCTAGAAGGGTGATAAGCATTTTTTCCTTCTTTTTGTTTTCTTTTTTCTAGCTGCTTTGGTAAAATTTCTACCATATTTTCTTCTTGTTGTGTTTGATTCATATTAATTTTTCTCTCCTTTTTATGTTTTTTCTTTATTTTTATAATTTAAATTGCACGAAAAAAATAGGTTTATGATACTATAAACTATTTCTGCAAACTATCTTTATTTTTCCCACTTTCATTTTATTTTTTTCTTTTTAAACGTAAAAATTATGTTTTTTTATTCCGCACAAAAACATATTTTATTTGTATTTTCTCTTTTTTAAAATCCGCTCAAAATAATTATAATATTCTTCTCTTATTTTTTTCTTTTCATATAAATAAATAAAAATCTCTTCTTTACCAAATTGGTAACAACTGGTTAGTATTATACTATAATTTTTGCTTTTTGTCAATCATGGTCAATGGGGATGGTCAATGGGGACGGAGAATTTTGACAACTTTTTGGTTGAAAGTTGTCAAAATTCTCCGTCCCCATTGACCATCCCCATTGACCACCCATTGACCAAATTTAATTATTTTTTGGCAGCTTCTATTGACAGTTGAAAAATAAAAAAAATTGTGTTAATATAATGATGTTAACAAAAAGGGAGGAACATGTGATGAATTATCAAGATTTAGCAAATTTAATTTTTCCAAATGCAAAACCAATTTCTTATTACGAAGAAAAATATCCATCTAGAAATTTACCAGAAGGAGCAATTGTAACAAGGTTTGCACCAAGTCCTACAGGGTTTGTACATTTAGGTTCTTTATACCAAGTAGTAGTAGCAAGAAAAGTGGCAAAACAAACAGGTGGCGTATTTTTCTTAAGAATTGAAGACACTGACCAAAAAAGAGAAGTAGAAAATGGTGTTACTGGTATTATACAATCTTTAAAAGATTTTGGATTAATGCCAGATGAAGGAATGATTAGTGAAACAGAAGAAATTGGAAATTATGGACCATATAAACAATCTTTAAGAAAAGAGATTTATCAAGCTTATGCAAAACATTTAATAGAACAAGGAAAAGCATACCCATGTTTTTGCAGCCCAGAAACATTAGAAGAAATTAGACAAAAACAAGAAAATGCAAAAATAAGGCCTGGGTATTATGGTGTTTGGGCAACTTGTAGAAATTTAACAGTAGAAGAAGCAATACAAAAAATCCAAAATGGGGAACCATATATTATTAGATTAAAATCTCCAGGAAGAGAAGATAGAAAAATTAGACATCATGATATTATCAAAGGAAATGTAGAATTTCCAGAACATGATCAAGATATTGTTATTATTAAATCTGATGGACTTCCTACTTATCATTTTGCCCATGCAGTAGATGACCATCTAATGGGAACTACTCATGTTATTCGTGGAGATGAATGGCTTTCTTCTATTCCTCTTCATTTACAATTATTCCAAATGCTAGAATGGAAAGCTCCTAAATATGCTCATATTTCACCAATCATGAAAGAAGATAATGGCGGAAAAAGAAAGTTAAGTAAGCGTAAAGACCCAGAAGCTGCTGTAAGTTATTACACAGAAGAAGGAATTCCAAAAGAAGCAGTAGTAGAATACTTAATGAATATTGCAAACTCTAATTTTGAAAGTTGGAGAAAAGCAAATCCAAATGCATCTTTAGATGAATTTGATTTACAATTAAATAAAATGAGTGTAAGTGGAGCATTATTTGATATTGTAAAAATACTAGATATTGCTAAAAATGTTATTTCTAAATATACAGCAGAGCAAGTTTATGAAGAAGCTCTTACTTGGGCTAAAAATTATGATAAAGAACTTGAAAAATTATTAGAAGATAAAACATATGCTTTAAAAGTTTTTGGCATAGAAAGAGGAAATGCAAAACCTAGAAAAGATATTAGCAAATGGTCTGATGTAAAAGAGGCTATTTCCTATATGTATGATGACGAATTTTTTAAACAAGAACAAAAATTAGAATATGCTAAAATTCAGGATAAAGAAGAAATTAAAAAAATCCTATCTTTATATTTAGAAAAATATTTTGCTATAGAAGATGATAAACAAACTTGGTTTGATAAAATAAAAGATTTATCAGAAGAACTAGGATATGCTAGAGAAGTAAAAATGTTTAAACAAGAACCAGAAAAATGGCCAGGACATGTAGGAGATGTAAGTACTGTATTAAGAGTAAGTTTAACTGGTAGACAAAACACTCCAGACTTATATGAAATTATGCAAGTACTTGGAAAAGAGAGCATAGAAAATAGAGTAAAAAGAATATTAGCAAAATAAAAATAATTTTAAAATATGATTTAAAGCAAATTGTAATTTTGTAGAAACTTAATAAAATATGTCCACAAAAATAACAAGGAAAGGAGCATTTTAGTATGGAATATCAAGTAGGAGATATTGTAAAAACAAAAAAACAACATCCTTGTGGTAGTAAATTATGGGAACTAACCCGTGTAGGTGTAGACTTTAAACTAAAATGTTTGAGGTGTGGACATGTAATTACACTAGAAAGGCCAAAAGCCTTAAAGGCAATTACAAAAAAGGTAGAACCAGAAGAAAAATAGCAAACAAAAAATCCAACTCCATAAGAGTTGGATTTTTTGTTTCTTGGGTTCCTATTCTAGGATACCCTCTTTTCTTTTGAAGTTAATACATCGAGATACTGCGCCGTTGAAAATCGTCTTGAGTGGTTAAAGAAAATACATCCTGATAAAAGGAACGAGGTCCCTTAATAATAATTACTTCCCGCTGAGCGGAAAACTTGTATTGAGGGAATTTCTTTTTACATGCTTCCAAAAAAGCTGCAGCACAATTCATGTCTGCGAACCGCACAGTAATCGTGCAGTTACTGACCTTTTTTGTATTCTTCGGCATAGTATCACCTCAAAATATATTTGTCCAACTAGAACAAATAAGATATTTGCCAAGTTCTATTGAACATGTTATTATTATAATACTAAGTCAAATGATAGTCAACAATTTGACAAATATCTTTTTAAATTTATAAAAAAATGCTATGATATTTTTATCTATTCATTAAAGTTTATAAATTTTTCTATATATTCCCAAACTTTTTGAGTATAAATTTTTCTTTCAGAGGAGAACGGTAAAAATTTTAAATCTTTTAAAGGGTTTAAGCTATCTTGCAATTTTTGAACAGCTTCATCCACTTTAGTAATAGCAATTTTATCCGCCTTGCTTGCAATTACCATACAAGGTAAATTAGTTTTAAAAATGTAATCATACATTAATTTATCATTTGCTGTTGGCTCATGGCGAATATCTATTAAAAAAATAATTAGACTAATTTGTTTACTATTTTCTAAATATTCTTCAATAAAATTTCCAACTTTTATCTGTTCTTGTTTGGACATTTTACTATAACCATAGCCTGGCAAATCTACAAAATAGAACATATTGTCCATATTATAAAAATTAATTTGTCTTGTTTTACCAGGTTCACTGCTAGTTCTTGCTAGTTTTTTTCTATTAACCAACGTATTAATAAAAGAAGATTTTCCAACATTAGACTTACCAACAAGCACTATCTGAGGAAGGCCATCTTTAGGATATTGTTTAGGACTTACTGCAGAAATTTGAAACTGTGGATTCTTAATATTCATACATACTCTCCTTTACATTCACATAAGGTTTAAAGGTAGAGGTTATATATATCTTTTTATTGAAGTCTTAAGGTGGGGACCGACAAGTTACAAACTGTTAAACGAAGTTTTTACAGTTTGTTCGCAGTTGGGGGGACGTAATAAAAAGATATATATAACCTCTACCTCAAACTATAGTTATTTTTTAGGAACCAATTTTTCTGTTCCACCCATATAAGGTTGTAATACTTTAGGAATAAGCACGCTACCATCTTCTTGGTAGTTATTTTCTAGTAAAGCAATTAACATACGAGGTGGGGCAACTACAGTATTATTTAAAGTATGTGCATAGTAGTTTCCTTTTTCTCCTTTAATACGAATGCCAAGTCTCCTTGCTTGAGCATCTGTTAAATTAGAACAGCTTCCTACTTCAAAATATTTTTGCTGTCTTGGACTCCAAGCTTCAACATCACAGCTTTTTGCCTTTAAATCTGCCAAATCTCCACTACAACATTCTAAAGTACGAACAGGAATATCCATACTTCTAAATAATTCTACGGTATAAGACCATAACTTATCATACCAATTCCAACTATCTTCAGGTTCACATACAACAATCATTTCTTGTTTTTCAAATTGATGAATACGGTATACACCACGTTCTTCAATACCATGAGCACCTTTTTCTTTTCTAAAACATGGGGAATAAGAAGTCATTGTATAAGGAACCTTGTCTTTTGATAAAATTTGGTCTTTAAATTTACCAATCATAGAGTGTTCACTAGTACCAACTAAATACAAATCTTCTCCTTCAATTTTGTACATCATGGCATCCATTTCTTCAAAACTCATAACACCTGTTACTACATTACTTCTAATCATAAAAGGAGGAACACAATAAGTAAACCCTTTATTAATCATAAAATCTCTTGCATAAGAAATAACAGCGGAATGAAGTCTTGCAATATCACCCATTAAATAGTAAAAACCATTTCCGGCTACTCTTCTAGCAGAGTCTAAATCAAGTCCATCAAAAGACTCCATAATATCAGCATGGTAAGGAATTTCATAGCTTGGCACAACAGGTTCTCCAAATTTTTCAATTTCTACATTTTGACTATCATCTTTTCCAATAGGAACAGAGTCTGCAATAATATTAGGAATTTTCATCATTCTTTCTTGAATTTGACTTGTATATTCTTCTTCTAACTTTTCGTTTTCAACTAATTGGTCATTAATTTCTTGAACTTGTTTTTTTATATTCTCTGCCTCTTCTTTTTTGCCTTGTTTCATAAGATTACCAATCTCACTACTTAAGCTATTTCTTTTGCTTCTTAAGTCATCACCTTTTACTTTAGCTTCACGATTTTTTACATCTAGGTCTAGTACTTCATCTACTAAAGGTAATTTATGGCCTTGAAATTTCTTTTTTATGTTTTCCTTTACAAGTTCAGGGTTTTCTCTTAATAATTTTATGTCTATCATATTTGCCTCCTTATTTATTTTTCTTATTTCCTTTATATCAGTAAAATTGTACCACTTTCTTATTAAAATTTCAATACAAAAAGAGTTTTGATGTATAAAAATAAAATTTTTGCATATATTATTAACAAGATTTTACCAAATTTAGAAAAACATGTTATTCAGAAGAGAAACAGAGGAAAGGATGAAAAAAATGACAGAAAATTATCAAAAAGAAAATTTAATCATAGATAAAACAGAAGAAGAAAAGAAAATAGAACTAATTTTAAGTGTATTAAAAACAAAAAGAGAATTAGATTTAGCAAATAAAAACTTTGAAACAGCAGAAGAAGGGCTAATTGACTATTATGTTTATCAAATGAAAGCAAGCAAAAGTAAATTAGACTTTTTAGTACAAAAAGCAAAAAAGAGGGGAATTTCTTTAAATATGATTGAAGAATTATATTTTAGAAAAAATCAGGTGGGATAAGTTATATTTGTCCAAATTCTATCATAGTATGAAATAATAAAGGAATGGTGATAGAAGTTGGACTTTTCTGTAATATTTACAATATTAACATGTATTATAGTTTTTTGGATCATAGGAAGAGTATTTTCTATTCCTATTAAAGCAATTTTTAAATTAATCGTAAACTCTATTTTAGGTGGCTTACTTATTTTTATTATCAACTTAGTAGGCAACGCATTTTCTTTCCATATTGGGCTAAATATAGGAACAGCTATATTAGTAGGAATTTTAGGAATTCCAGGAGCTGTTTTATTAATTATTTTGAAAATTTTTATTTAAGAACAAATATGAAAAGAGTCTGTCCAAAAATATTAAAATTTATATATAAAGTATTAGAATTGTCTTTTGAGATTTTTAAGGCCTTGCGTGGGCGACCATTGTGACAGCTGTTCGAGGCATTTATGC
>CABUKD010000025.1 GCA_902492105.1 uncultured Clostridium sp. | reverse complement strand
GTAAAGATATATATGTATTTTTATATGATGATGGAACATTAGCATTTAGTAATAAGAATGAATTAATAGAAGGAAAAACATTAGTAAAAGAATATGGAAATATAGCAGGCAAAGAATATACATCACGTTGGAAGAATGGAGAATTCATTAGCAATACACCATGGACTGAAGATAGGAACAACATCTATAAAGTAAGTTTTTTAGATGAAATTAAACCAACTTCAACAGCGGCATGGTTTACAGGATGTAAACAAATAACGCAAATAAATCAGATGGAAAATTTAAATACTAGATATGTAACTAATATGGAGTTTATGTTTGCTTATTGTGAAAATTTAAAAGAACTAGATGTAAGCCATTTTGATACAAGAAATGTAACAAATATGAGAGAGATGTTTGAAAAGTGTATAAACCTTGAAAGCTTAGATGTAAGTAACTTTAACACAAGCAAGGTAACTACCATGAATCTTATGTTTGGATTTTGTAATAACTTAACTACTTTAGATGTAAGTCATTTTAATACAAGTAACGTAACAGATATGTATTCTATGTTTTATAGTTGTTTTCAATTAAACAGTATAGATGTAAGTAACTTTAACACAAGCAAAGTAACGAATATGGCGCAAATGTTTTCGGGATGTAATTCGCTTGCTAGCCTAAATTTGAGTAACTTTAATACGAGCCAAGTTAAAACAATGGCAAATATGTTTAGAGACTGTTATAAAATGGAAAGTTTAAGCTTAATCAATTTTGATACTAGCAAAGTGGAAGATATGAATGGTATGTTTTCTTATTGTAGAAATTTAGTGAATTTAGACATAAGTAATTTTAATACAAACAATGTAACTAATATGGCATTTATGTTTAGATATTGTGAAAAATTAAAGAATTTAGATGTAAGTAAATTTAAAACACAAAATGTAACCAATATGCAAGAAATGTTTGCAGCATGCTGTGAACTTACCTACTTAGATGTAGATGAGTTTGACACAAGCAATGTAACGAATATGTATTGTATGTTTACCTATTGTAGAAAATTAGAAAATTTAGATGTCAGTGGATTTAATACAAGTAATGTAGAAACAATGTATTCTATGTTTTACGATTGTTTCAAGTTAACTAATATAGATGTAAGCCGTTGGAATACTAGTAAAGTTACTAATATGAATCAAATGTTTAGTACCTGCTATGGAATAACTAGTTTAGATTTAAGTAGTTTCGATATAAGTAATGTAACAAGTATGGATAATATGTTTAAAGGTTCTAATAAACTAACAGTTATCTATGTAGGACCAAAATGGGTAATTAAGGAAGGAACAAGTACAGAAGAAATGTTTGATGGTTGTGGAACTAGTTCTGTAACGGTAAAGACAACAACTTAATCTGTATAAAAAAATATTTAAAGAATATTGAAATGGTATTAAGGTTGATTAAAAAATAATGCAATTTACTAGATATGCTAATAAAAAATAAAAATAATTTACCTCTTGTCAAAACTAAAAAATAAGGATACAATAGAAATAGCAAAAAAACAAGAGGTAATGAAATTGGAACTAAAAGGCGAAATTAAAGACGTTATTTATCGTAATGAAGTAAATAGCTATATGATAGCAAACTTTGAAACCGAAGACGAAGAAACCACTATTACAGGCTATCTTCCCTTTATGGAAAAGGGAGATAGCCTTAAAATAGTTGGAAACTTTGTAGAACATCCAGAATATGGTAGGCAATTTAAGGTAGAAACATTTGAAAAACTTATGCCAGAGTCAGAAGAAGGATTAGAAAAATATTTAGCTAGTGGCAAACTAAAAGGCATTGGACCTGCTACTGCAAAAAAAATGGTGCAAACTTTTGGTAAAGAAATTGTTTCTATTTTAAAATTTGAACCAGAAAAATTAGTGTGTATAAAAGGTATTACCAAAGAAAAGGCTTTTGAAATTTCTCAAAGTTTTAATGAAAATTGGGAAATTTGGAGGATTGTAAGCTATTTAGAACAATATGGAATTGGCCCACAGAGTGCAGAAAGTATTTATAAAAAACTAGGAGAAGATACGATTCGTCAAATAGAAGAAAATCCATATATTTTAGTAGATTTAGCACCTAAAGCAGATTTTATGAAGATTGACCATATTGCTTTACAAATGGGAATGGAAGTAGAAAACGACAAGCGTATTAGGAGTGGCATAAAATATGCATTAAAATTAGCTACCAATAATGGCCACTGTACGGTATTATATGAAAACTTAATGCAATTTGTAAAAGACTTGCTTGGTGTTCCAGAAGATATGATAGAAAATAACCTTATTTTTCTTCAAACGAAAAAAGAAATTTATTTAGTAGATATGGGAAAACAAGAATGGGTTTATTTAGCAAATTACTATTTAGCAGAAAAAAACGTAGCAGAAAATTTAATTGCTTTAGACCAGTATAAAAATATAAAAGCAATTGATCATTTTGAAAGAAAGCTAAAAAAAGTAGAAAAAAATTCAGAATTAGAATTATCCGAAAAACAAAGAGAAGCTGTAATAGCTGTACAAGAACATAATGTATGTATTATTACTGGTGGACCAGGTACTGGTAAAACAACCATTATTAAAACTATTATTGATTTATATAAACAAGAAGAAAAAAAGGTAGTACTTTGTGCACCAACAGGACGTGCAGCAAAGAGAATGAGTGAAGCTACAGGAGAGGAAGCAAAAACACTTCACCGTTTATTAGAAATAGGAAAAGCAAATAGCGAAGAGCTAGCAAATATAGATCCAAATATAGAAGTAGCACCTTTAGATGCAGATGTAGTCATTGTGGATGAAGTATCCATGGTGGACTTATTCTTAATGAATTATTTACTACAAGCTATTTATAAAGGAACAAAACTAATATTAGTAGGAGATTGCAACCAGTTACCATCTGTTGGACCACGGAAATGTATTAAAAGATATTATTTCCTCTGAAAAATTTACAACTATTACCTTAAATAAAATTTTCAGGCAAGCAGCAAAAAGTAAAATTATTTTATATAGCCATAAAGTAAACGAGGGCATTAACTTTTTAATACCAGAAGAGCAGAAAGAAGAACAAAATGAAATAAAAGAAGAAAAATTACTAGATGATTTTTTCTTTATTCCTGAAAACAACCCATTAAAAATATTAGAAACAGTAATTTCTTTATGTACAGGAAGATTACAAAAATATGGAGACTACGACTTTATAAAAAACATCCAAGTAATTAGTCCAACAAAAAAAGGAACACTAGGTACCAAAGAATTAAATAAAAGTTTACAACAAGCAATTAATCCACCTTCTGAAGAAAAAAGTGAAAGAAAATTTTTGGACTCTACTTTTCGTGAAGGAGATAGAATTATGCAAATAAAAAATAACTATGATATCTATTGGGAAAAAAGAGAGCCTACTTTAGAAATGGGAAAAGGTGTATTTAACGGGGAATATGGTACTATTTTATCCATTGACGAAACAGAAAAAAAAGTAAAAATAGAATTTGATGATAACAAATTAGTATGGTATAATTTTGAAGAATTAGAACAAATAGAGCATAGCTATTGCATTACTGTACATAAGGCACAGCGGAAGTGAATTTGATGTAGTAATTATGCCAATTATGCAAGCAGCACCAGTATTACTTACTAGAACTTTACTTTATACAGCTATGACAAGAGCAAAAAAACTACTTATTTTAATTGGCAATCCAAAAGTAGTTGAATTTATGATACAAAATGAAAATAGCAAAAAGAGAAATACTGGTTTGCTTAACTGGGGACGGGGGAGAGTTACCCTAAAAGGGGTCACTTGGGACACTACATTTATAAAGAGCAATCAAATAGTCAGTTAAAATAAATAGACAAAAATTGATAATAAAGTAATTATAAAAAAGAAAAATAGAAATTAGGGGCAATTTTTTTAAGGAGGTTTTATTGAAAATGAACTTTTTAGAAACTGCCCTTAATTTTATCTTTCCACCAGTATGCGGAATTTGCGGAAAAATGAAGGAAAGCTACTTATGCAAAGAATGTCAAACAAAAATAGAAAATGAGCCTGTTTTTCTAAATAAAACAGATGATTATGTAACTAAATATTTTTCTACTCATACTTATTTATTTTCTTATACCACTCCCATAAGAGAAAAAATTTTACAATATAAATTCAAAGAACAAGCATATTTAGCAAATATGTTTTCTGAATTTTTTGTGAAAAATGAAAAAATATGTGGATTTTTGCAAAAATATGATATAATAATTCCAGTGCCAATGACAAAGAAAAAAGTAAGAAAACGTGGGTATAATCAAAGTGAATTAATAGTAAAACAGATAGCTAAAAAGATACCAAATTTAAAACTAGAAAGCCGTATTCTAGTAAAAACAAACGAAAATAGAACACAAAGTAGCTTAAATAAAAAGCAAAGACAAGAAAATGTAAAAGATGTATATAAAATACAAAATGCGGAAAAAATAAAAGAAAAAAATATAATTATTTTTGATGATATTTATACAACAGGCGCAACCGTAAATGAATGTGCAAGAGTTTTACAACTTGGGGGAGCAAGAAAAATTGCAGTTCTTACCATTGCAAAAGATTAGCAAAAGAAGAAATATTACAAGTTAGGTATGGACAAACAAAAAATAAAAAACGAGAGGAAGAAAAAATGGAAGATTTAGTAGAAAGTATTTTAGATTATATTAGAGCAGATTATACAGATTATGCTATTATGATAAATGGTGAATGGGGAAGCGGAAAGACCTATTTTTGGAACCATAAAATTAAGCCAAAGATAGAATCTATGCAAGTAAATGGAAAGAGATTAACAGCCATTTACATGTCTTTATATGGTATTTCTAACCTAGAAGAAATTAGTAAAAAAATATTTATAGAAACTACTCAGCTAATGGATAAAAACTTAAAAAAATATATGGATGCAAGTGGTGTAGGAAACATTCCAGAATATGCAAAAACAGGTCTTGATATGGCAAACTTTTTTGGGGTAACTCAAAATGGAGATAGATTAGATTATGGTCAATTTTTTTCTACAGACGACAAGGTACTATGCTTTGATGACCTAGAAAGAGCAAATGTAGATGTTATAGATATTCTAGGTTATATTAATAATTTCGTAGAACATGACCATATTAAAACTATTATTATTTGTAATGAAAAAGAATTATCTACCAAACTAAAAAATAGCAATTTGGAAATGAAAACATTTATAGCTACTTACTTATTAGATAAAGAAAATAAACTAACAATGAAAACAGATAAACCAATGGTAGAAAGAATTCGTGATACCATTGAATATGTATTTGATAAAGCAAATGATTATGAAAGAATAAAGGAAAAACTAATTGGTGAAACTTTTGAATATGCACCAGAATTTAACTATATAATTAATGGACTGTTAATGCGTTATGAGAATTATCCGGACTTAATTCGTTTTTTACGTGAAAATACAAACTTTATTACTTCTACCTTTAATAAAAGTGGAACCAGAAACCTTCGTATCTTGAAACATGCTTTAAACGACTTTAAAAAAATATTTGATATGGTTATGAAAGCTTATCCAAATACCAACCAACGTATTTTGCAAACGATGCTTATTTTTACAATTGCTATTTCATTTGAAATTAAAGCAGGCAAAGTGACGAAAGATAAATTTGTAAATATTAATAGCAATGAAGAATATAAATCTATTTTGGTATCTTCTAGGGTATTTATGGATAATAGACAATTTTACATTAAAGAATTTGATAACAACTACTATTATAATTTCAAAGCAGAATATCGTTTCTTTAAATTTATAGAAAAATATATTCGTACTCGTATATTTGACATGAAAGTTTTTAAAGACAATATGGAAGTAATTCGCAATACTATTGATACTAATCAACTACCAGGATACAAGAGATTGCTTACAGAAGAATATTGGAAAATACCAGATGACCAATTCCAGGGTGTAATAGAAGAGACCTTAGAAGATGTAAAAAATGGTAATATAGAGCTTATTGAAATTGTAAAACTATTTGCTTATTTTGCTTACTTCATAAAGAAAGACCTTATTTTGTATGATATGCGTACGATTAAAAGTGTTTTCTTTAACGGAATGAATATAGCTTCCTTAACTTCTACTTATTGTGATAATGTAGAAGAAGAACTTTCACAGGTAGCAGTAGAAGAAGATATTGCTCAAGAAATGGAAGAAGTGTTAATACATTTTAATAAAATTAATTTACAATTAAAAGATAAAATGTACCATGAAAAAGCAGAAGAAATCTTTAAATGTATTCCTATGAAAATGGAACAGTTTTATGATAAATTTGATAAAGAATGCATGAATATTCCAATTTTTAAATATTATGATCCTTTCCAAATGTTTCAAAGAATCTCTTGTGCAAGTAATGAAGATATGGTAAGCATAAAAGAAAAGCTAGCAGACAGGGCAAAAAGATTTCCAAAAGAAATTGAAGAAGAAATGCCTAACATGAGAAAATTGAAACAAATCATAGATGATTATATTGATGGAAAATTACCAAGTATTAAAATTGTATTATTAGAAGATTTTTCAAATGAGCTCGGAAATATCTTGAATTCTTATCAAAAGCCAACAGTGCTTCCAGAAGAAGTTGCAGAAGAGAATACTACTGCAGAATAGAAAATAATTTTATAATATGTAATTAAAGCATTAGATACTTCTTTTTCGATTTTTAAAACCTTTCCCCTTTTGGACAGCTGTAACTCGGAATAATTCCTCAAACAGCTGTCACAATGGTCGCCCATGCAAGGCTTTAAAAATCTTAAAAGAAGTATCTAATGCTTTTTTAAAATTTTAATAATTCTTAAAAAAATGTATAAAAATTTCCTTTTAAAGCAATAATAAGAATAGTTTAAGTAAAAAAATCAATTTATTTTTATATTGTTAAATAGAGTTATATATAAGCTCTAAATTTAAAAGGAGGTAATATTTTGAAAGCAACAGGAGTAGTTAGAAGAATAGATGATTTAGGCAGAGTGGTTATTCCAAAAGAAATTCGTAAAACATTAAGAATAAAAGAAGGAGACCCGCTAGAAATTTTTACAGATAAAGAAGGAGAGGTAATTTTAAAGAAGTATTCTCCAATAGGAGAATTAACAGAATTTGCAACAGGTTATGCAGAAACCTTAGCAAAAACAACAGGTCATATTGCTTGCATTACAGATAAAGATACCGTTATTGCTGTTTCTGGAGGAGCTAAAAAAGAATTTTTAGAACAAGACATTAGTGATGAATTAGAAAGACTAATGGACGAAAAAGAAAAATATATGAGCAAAGAAAATAATGACCTAGCCATTCCTATTACGAAAAATGAAAACAAAGAAAGAAGATATAATTCACAAGTAGTATACCCTATTATTTCTGATGGAGATGTGATTGGTAGTGTTATTCTACTTTCAAAAGATAATAATACTAAAATGACCGAAGTAGAGCAAAAAGTAGCACAATCTGCAGCAAGCTTTTTAGGAAGCCAAATGGAAATTTAAATAAAGATAAATTAAATAAGCTTGCATGAAATCAAAAAAATAAAAGATAAAATAAGAGAAAAAAGGAAGATGCCAAGTATAAAAAATAAGATGTAACAAAAATGAAATTATTCTGTAACAAAAATGTAATATAAAAAAACTAAAAAATACTTGATTATTTCAGATAAGTATAGTATAAATAATATGAAAAAAGTTTAAGAGAACCTACAAAGGAGGAACAAAAAATGGAGAATTTAGAAAATAATGTTACAGCTGTAAATGGTTTACCAGCACAAATAAGCATGTGGACTAAAGTAAAAAATTTCTTATTTCAAGAAATTAATGTAACAATGACACCAAAACAAGAAAGAGTATTACAAGAAGTTCATGATTTCTGGCACCAAGATGTTACTGCAAAAGGAATGCATGATTTTTGGTTTCAAGAAATTAAAATTGTAGATAATATTACATTATAGTAAAAAGTATCCATTAAGTATTTAATGGATATTTTTGTGCCAAAATGAAAAAACAAGTTCAAAAAAATAAAAAACTATTGTCAAAGAAAGAAGTTAATGGTAATATAAATGTTAAATAGAATAGAAATAAAAACAAGGAGAAAGTGATGAACCAGCAAAAGCTTGAAATAGTAAGAGAGAGAGAGAGAGAGAGTTAATCTCTAAACCAACAACTAAAAAAACTTTAGTTTTATTTGTCATACCAAAATTATATATAAAATATAAAAATTTGAAAGATGGATTATGCTTAAAAGAGCATGATTCATCTTAATTTTGTGTGCAAAAAAATGAAAAACGGAAAGGGAGGAACAAAAAATGAAAAAACAAAGAGGTATTACTTTAGTTGCATTAGTAGTAACCATAGTAGTGTTATTAATTTTAGCAGGAATCACAATTCAAACAGTACTAGGAGATGGAGAAATTATAGACCTAGCAAAGCAATCGAAAGAACAGCAATTAATAGCAACTTACAAGGATAGAATTGGAATAGTAGGAATAAATTGGTCTATTAATAGAGCATTGGATGATAGTGTAACAGTAGATGACTTATGGCAAGACATGCAAGATGCCAAAATTATCAATAATAAAGAAACAGATGTAGAAAAAGTAGATGAGAATGGAAACTATATAATCACCGTACCAGAAGGATATAAATTTCAAATCCATATTAATGAATATGATGATCTAGAAATAGATTATATAGGAAAAGAAGATAACCTATTACCATATATAAATGAAATAAAAGTAATAAACCAAACAAGCAATAGTGTAGAATTGCAAGTAAGTGTAAGCAGATTAAATAATGGAACACTAAATTACTATTATAAAGAAAAAGATGCTCCAGATGAAGATTATCAATTAGTAAAAGGAGATACAACAGACTTAACAGCAATCATAACAGGACTTAACAATAAAACAACCTATGAAATAAAGGTAGAAGCAACAAACGAAAATGGAACAACGGAAAAAGTAACAGAAGTATTTATAGGAGAATTAAAAGGAACTATTACGCAAAAGGGAGAAACAGTATGGAGTAATGGAACAGCAACCATTCATTTAGAAACAGAAGCACAAAATTTAAGTATTTTATATCAAATAAATAGTATTGAAGGAACATATCAGCCTTATGATGATACCAAAGGAATTACAGGATTAGGACATGGAGATACCGTATTTGCAGTACTAAGTGATGGAACGAATATAACAGATTATACAAGCATTGATATTAAAGATGACATTACTCCACAACAAGCACAAATTACACTAAATAATACAACAGCAACAGAAGGAGAAAACATAACAGCAACAGTAAACCATACAGATAATGAAAGTGGAATAGAAATAACAGATTGTAAATGGATATATAACACAAGTTCAAATCCAATAGGAACAGAAGAAAGCAGTTATTTAAATGCATTTAGCAGTAATGGACAAACAATTAATTTAGTAGGAGAAACAGCAGGAACTTATTATTTACATGTATTAACAATAGACAAAGCTGGAAATAAAACAGAGACTATATCAGAGCCAGTAACAGTAGAAAAAGCAGTAATATCAGATGGAAGTTTTAGTGAAGAAAAAGGGGTAAATACACCAGACTTAGCAGATGGAAAACTAACGCCGATAAAATGGGTGGATGGAAATGTAGTAGAAACAACAGCAAATGACCCAGATTGGTATAGTTATACAACAACAGATAAAAAATGGGCAAATGCCATAACAGAAGATGGAAGTATGTGGGTATGGATACCAAGGTATGCTTATCAGATAGCGTCTTCATATCACTTTTCAACCGCAGGAACTGTAAATATTAAATTTATGCAAGGAACAAGCAATATAGCAGCAGATGGAACAAGTACATGGAATAATGCAAGTGGACAAGGAAATTGGAATATACATCCAGGATTTAATTATAGTACTACAGCACCAGGGCTATGGGTAGCAAAATTTGAAGCAAGTAGAAGTAATGCTACCAGTGGTAGTGAAGGAAGTGCAAACACTATTAAGATTCAACCAGGAGTACAAAGCTGGAGCAATATAAGTGTAAATGATATATATAATACTTGCTTAAACTATAATGCAAGTTTAAATAGTCATATGATGAAAAATACAGAATGGGGAGTTTGTACGTATTTAGCACAGAGTAGTTATGGAAAAAATGCAGACGTATGGACGAATCCAAATAGTTATTGTTTAACAGGTCATGCAGGAAATGGAGCAAATGTAAAAGAAACAACAGCAACTTCAGCATATAATACAGGAAATGGACCTCAAGCAAGTACAACGGGAAATGTGTACGGAGTATATGATATGAGCGGAGGAGCATATGAATATGTAGCTGCTTATGTTAATAATGGAAATTCAAATTTAACTCAAAATGGTTCCAGCTTATATAATGGAGCAAGTTATACAAAAGATGTATATGTAAGTAGCGGAGATACAAGTGAGGGAAATTATAATGCGGCATCAGGCAAATATGGAGATGCGATATATGAAACATCATTTATGGGAAATGGTGGACCAAATGCATGGTATGGTGATATTGCAGCATTTCCATGCACATCTTATGCATTCTTCATTCGTGGAGGTGGCTACAATGCTATGTCTGGCCGGTCTATTTCATTTTGATGACTATAGTGGAGGAAGTGCTACTAAATATAGCTTTCGTCCAGTACTGATAGTACCCTAAAGCAATATTTATATAATGCATAAAAATGAAGGAAATTTACAAAAAGTAAAAAGAATACTTGAAAAGTATTCTTTTTTGATATAAAATTACATTGTTTAGGATATACTAAACATATAAATTAACAATGGATGAAAAATCCAAAATAAGGAGGAATAAAAATTATGTCAGTTAAAATTGGAATTAATGGTTTTGGAAGAATAGGAAATTTATCATTTCAAGCAGCATTAAATAAAAAAGAGGTAGAGGTTGTTGCAATTAATGACCCATTTATCGCAGCAGATTATATGGCTTATATGATTAAATATGATACTGTACATGGAAAATTTCAAGGAGAAGTTTATGCAAAAGATAATATCTTAGTAGTAAATGGAAAAGAAATTAAGGTATATAATGAAATGGATCCTAAAAATATTCCATGGGGAGAAAATGGAGTAGAATATGTATTAGAATGTTCTGGTGTATTTACTACCATGGAAAAAGCAAATGCTCACTTAGAAGCAGGAGCTAAAAAGGTTATTATTTCTGCACCTTCTAAAGATGCACCTATGTTTGTAATGGGAGTAAACAATGACCAATATGATCCAAGTATGAATATTATTTCAAATGCATCTTGTACTACAAACTGTTTAGCACCACTTGCAAAAGTTATTCATGATAATTTTGGTATTAAAGATGGTTTAATGACAACAGTTCATAGTACTACAGCAACTCAAAAAACAGTAGATGGGGCATCTAAAAAAGATTGGAGAGGCGGAAGAGCAGCAAGCGCTAATATTATTCCATCTTCTACAGGAGCTGCAAAAGCAGTTGGAAAAGTTATTCCATCTTTAAATGAAAAATTAACAGGTATGGCATTTAGAGTACCTACTGTTGATGTTTCTGTTGTAGATTTAACTTGTAACTTAGAAAAACCAACAACTTACGAAGAAATTTGTGCTGCAATGAAAAAAGCATCTGAAAATGAAATGAAAGGTATTCTAGAATATGTAGAAGATCCAGTAGTTTCCTCTGATTTTATTCATGATGAACATACTTGTATTTTTGATAGCACAGCAGGTATTGCTTTAACAGATACTTTTGTAAAATTAGTTGCATGGTATGATAATGAATGGGGATATTCTAACAAGTTAGTAGATTTAGCAATTTATATTTCTAATAAATAGGAGGATTATATGGAGAAAAAAACAATCAAAGATGTAGATGTAAAGGGAAAAAAAGTATTAGTTCGTTGTGATTTTAATGTACCACTAAGTGATGGAAAAATTACAGATAATACTAGAATTAGAGCAGCAATTCCTACCATACAATATTTAGTAGAACAAGGCGCAAAAATTGTGCTTTGCTCTCATTTAGGTAGACCAAAGGGAGAAGTAAACGAAAAATATTCCTTACAACCTGTAGCAAATGAATTATCTCAAGAATTAAATACACAAGTGAAATTTGCAAGTGACGTAGTAGGAGAATCTGCTAAAAATATGGCAGACAGTTTAAAAGAAGGAGAAGTAGGACTTCTAGAAAATGTTCGATTTGAACCAGGAGAAGAAAAAAATGATGATACCTTAGCTCTAAAATTATCTGAATTAGTGGGAGAAGAAGGTGTATATGTAAATGATGCTTTTGGTACTGCTCACAGAGCACATAGTTCTACAGCAGGTGTTGCAGATAAAGTGAGAGAAAAAGGTGGAGAAGCAGTAGCAGGTCTTTTAATGGAAAAAGAAGTAAAAGAACTAGGCGCAGTATTAGAAAGTCCAGAGCAACCATTTGTAGCAATTTTAGGTGGAGCAAAAGTTTCAGATAAGATTGGTGTTATTGAAAACCTATTAGATAAAGTAGAAACCATTTTAATTGGTGGTGCTATGGCAAATACCTTTTTAAAGGCAAAAGGATATGATATTGGAGCTTCTAAATACGAAGAAGATAAATTAGATGTTGCAAAAGACCTAATGAAAAAAGCTTTCGATAAAGGAGTAGAAATTGTACTTCCTAAAGATGTCCGTGTGGCTAAAATGCCAGAAGGAGAAGAACTAACACCAGAAACTATCGAAAAAGCAGAACATAAAAAAGTAAAATTATTTACAGAGAAAGAACTAGAAGAAGGTAAAGGAGAAGCCTTAGAAGATGGTATTATTTTAGATGTTGGTGATACTACTTTAAATTACTTTGCAGACCATTTAGATCATGCTAAGACCATTGTATGGAATGGACCTTTAGGTTATACCGAGGTACCAGAATTTGCACATGGAACAGAATCCATTGCTAAATTTATAGCAGGAACCAAAGCAAAATGTGTTATTGGTGGAGGAGATTCTGTAGCTGCTATTCAAAAAATAAAAAGAGAAGCAGTAAAAAGTGGAGAAGACCCTAAGGAATTTTCTAATATTTATTTATCTACTGGTGGAGGAGCATCTCTTGAATTCTTAGAAGGAAAAGAATTGCCAGGAATTGCAGCATTAGATAATAAAGAAAAAATAAAAAGCAAAATAGATGCTAATGGGAAAGTAATGCAAAATGAATATGCTCCAAAAGAAGTATAACTATTAAAAAGTTAATCCATTTATTTGGCACTTTTAATAGAAAATTATATTTTGCAAAAAGAATAGAATAGAATAAAAAGAAAGAGGAATTCTAGATGAGAAGAAAAGTAATTGCTGGTAATTGGAAAATGAACATGCTTCCTAATGAAGCAATGGCATTTATTGAACAATTAACACCACTTGTTAAAGACACAAAACATGAAGTAATTCTTTGCGTTCCTTATACAGACTTGTTTTACAGTTTACTTACTGCACAAGGTACTAATATAAAAATTAGTGCACAAAATATGCATTGGGAAGAAAAAGGTGCATACACTGGAGAAGTTTCTGGAAAAATGCTAAAATCCATTCAAGTAGAATATGTTATTATAGGACACTCGGAGAGAAGACAATATTTTGCAGAAACAGATGAAACCGTAAATAAAAAAATAAAAGCAGCTCTTCAAAATGAGTTAAAGCCAATTGTTTGTGTGGGAGAAACTCTAGAACAAAGAGAAGCAGGAGAAGCGCAAAATATTATAAAAACGCAAACAAAACTTGCTTTGGCAGGATTAAGCAAACAGCAAATGCAAAATGTTATGATTGCTTATGAACCAATTTGGGCAATAGGTACAGGAAAAACAGCAACTTCTAATGATGCAAATGAAGTGATAAAAGCGATAAGAAAACAAATTTCAGAATTATATGGAGAAGAAGTAGCACAAAATACTATTATTCTTTATGGAGGCAGTGTAAAACCAGAAAATAGCAAAGAACTATTTTCTACTTCTGATATAGATGGAGGTTTAGTAGGTGGCGCTAGCTTAAATGTAGAAGATTTTGAAAAAATTATCAATTATGAAAAATAATAGAAACAACAAAACATAATACAAAAATAAAAGACTAAATATAAAAAAGCAAAAAAGTAAAAGGTTTTAGAAAAAAAGAGAAGGAAGGTATAAACAAAATGAGAAGAAAACCAATTATGCTAATGATATTAGATGGATTTGGCTTAAATGAAAACGAAAAAGGAAATGCTATTAAACTTGCTAATACACCTAATATAGACAAACTAATGAAAACATGGCCAACTACACAAATTCATACTAGTGGGTTATCCGTAGGATTACCAGAAGGACAAATGGGAAATTCCGAAGTAGGACATACGAATATTGGAGCCGGACGTATTGTATATCAGGATTTAACTAGAATAACAAAATCTATTGAAGATGGTGATTTCTTTAGTATAAAAGAATTTGTGCAAGCAATTGAAAACTGTAAAAAATACCATTCAAAACTTCATATTATGGGGCTACTTTCAAATGGTGGAGTACACAGTCACATTCGCCATTTATATGCCTTATTAGAACTTGCCAAAAGAAAAGATTTTGAAGATGTATATGTACATTGCTTTTTAGATGGAAGAGATACTCCACCTGCTTCAGGAGAGGGCTATCTTCTAAAATTAGAAGAAAAAATGAAAGAAAAAGGTGTGGGTAAAATAGCTAGTATCTCTGGAAGATTTTACAGCATGGACAGGGATAAAAGATGGGAAAGAGTACAAAAATCATATGAAGCCTTAGTATATGGCGAAGGAGAAAAAGCAACTTCTGCTATTTCTGCTATAGAAAGCTCTTATCAAAAAGAAGTATTTGACGAATTTGTAGAACCAACGGTTATTTGCAATAATGAAGAACCAATTGCAACAATAGAAAATCATGATTCTGTTATATTTTTTAACTTTAGACCAGATAGAGCAAGAGAACTTACTAGAAGCTTAGTAGACCCAGAATTTGATGGATTTGAAACAAAACCTTTGGATTTAGACTATGTATGTTTTACACAATATGATGAGACCATTCCAAATGTAGAAATTGCTTTTAAACCAGAAAGCTTAAAAAATACTTTTGGAGAATATGTTTCAAAACAAGGGCTAACACAACTTCGTATTGCAGAAACAGAAAAATATGCACATGTTACTTTCTTCTTTAATGGTGGAGAAGAAAAGCAATATAAAGGAGAAGATAGAATTCTAATTCCTTCTCCTAAAGTACAAACCTATGACCTAAAACCAGAAATGAGTGCATATGAAGTTACTAAAAAAGTAGTAGAAGCAGTACAATCTGACAAATATGATACCATTATTCTAAATTATGCAAACCCAGATATGGTAGGCCATACCGGAAATTTAGAAGCAACCATTAAAGCAATAGAAGCAATAGATGAATGTGTACAAAAAGTAGTTGATGCTGTTGAAGAAAAAAATGGTATGATTATTATGACAGCAGACCATGGAAATGCAGAGCAAATGATAGACTATAAAACAGGAGAACCACACACAGCACATACTACTAACCCAGTCCCACTTGTTTTAATTGGAGCAGAGGGAATCAAATTAAAAGAAGGAAAACTAGCAGATTTAGCACCAACGATGCTAGAGCTAATGGAGTTACCAAAGCCAGAAGAAATGACAGGAGAAAGTTTAATAGAACATTAAAATAAATGTGCTTTTAAATTAAACTATTATGAACAGTTTGCTGATGAATCATATATTTATTTTTAAAATATAAAACTTAAAAAAGAAAGGATGAAACAAAATGAAAGAATATCTAGAAATTGAAAGTGTAAAAGCACTAGAAGTATTAGACTCAAGAGGAAATCCTACTGTACAAGTAGAAGTTGTAACAGAAGGAGGATTTTCAGGAGTTGCTATGGTTCCATCTGGAGCATCTACAGGAAGTTTTGAAGCAGTAGAATTAAGAGATGGAGATAAACAAAGATACTTAGGAAAAGGTGTATTAAAAGCTGTAAAAAATGTAAATGAAGTAATTAGTGAACACCTAGAAGGTATGAATGTTTATGAACAAACCAAAATAGATAAAATGATGATTGAACTAGATGGAACAGAAAACAAAGGAAGACTAGGAGCAAATGCAATGCTTGGTGTATCCTTAGCTGTTGCAAAAGCTGCTGCTACATCTTTAGGAGTGAGCCTATATAATTACATTGGGGGAGTAAATGCAAAAGAATTACCAGTACCAATGATGAACATTATGAATGGTGGAAAGCATGCTGATAGCTCTTTAAGTGTACAAGAGTTTATGATTATGCCAGTAGGAGCAAAAACATTTAGCGAATGTATGAGAATGGGTGTAGAAGTATACCATAACTTAAAGAAAGTATTAAAAGCAAAAGGATATTCAACAGGTGTTGGTGATGAAGGAGGTTTTGCACCAAATTTAGGCAGTGAAGAAGAAGCAGTAGAATTAATCCTAGAAGCTATTAATCAAGCAGGATACAAACCAGGAGAAGACGTTTGCTTAGCATTAGATGTTGCAGCAACAGAAATGTATGATGAAGCTAAAAAAATAGGAAAAGATGGCTATTATTTCTGGAAAACAGATGAATTTAAAACAAAAGATGAAATGATAGAATTTATTGTTAGCTTAGCAGAAAAATACCCAATTATTTCTATAGAAGATGGTTTAGCAGAAGAAGATTGGGAAAGTTGGAGAAAACTAACAGAACGTATTGGAGATAAAGTTCAATTAGTTGGTGATGACCTATTTGTAACCAATATCAAGAGATTACAAAAAGGTATTGACAATAAAACAGCAAATAGCATTTTAATCAAATTAAATCAAATTGGAACTTTAACAGAAACACTAGATGCTATTGAACTAGCAAAAAGAAATGGATATACAGCAGTAGTATCTCATAGAAGTGGAGAAACAGAAGATACTACATTAGCAGATGTAGCTGTTGCAACCAATGCAGGTCAAATTAAAACTGGTGCTCCATGTAGAACAGACCGTGTTGCTAAATATAACAGATTACTAAATATTGAAGCAGAACTTGGAGATGTAGCAGTATTTAGAGGAAGAAAAGCAATTAAATAATACAGCAATATAACAACAATAAAATTTAAATGACTATTTCATTACTTATTGAAGTAAAATTAGAAAATAATGATTTCTTATAAAAAATTATCTATAAAAAATAGAAGGAGAAAGATGAAATATGAAAAAAACAGTAATTGGAATTATTATCTTAGTTTTAGTTATTGCAATTATTGCAGTAGTATATTTTGTAACAGCAGGTGGAACACAAAGTGAGCAAACAAATGGAGAAGTGCAAAATAATACACAAACAGCTAAGTATACTCTTCAAGACAATGGAAAAAATATGACACCAGGTCAAGTATTTACAAAAGAAACCTTTGGAGAAGAACAAAGTTATTCCGAAATTCCAAGTTGTGCCTTCCAAGGAACAGATAAAGTATACAATTATAGTGCTTATGAAATTACTACAAGTGATATTAATGGGCAAGAAACCATATATTCTACTTATCTTTTAGATGATAGTATAGCAACTCCAGAAGGGGTTAAAATAGCAGATGATAAAAATGCTATGGTTACTGCTTATGGGGAAGATTATCAAGAAAATGGTAATGAATATATTTATACAGATGGTATTGTAAATTTATCTTTTATTATTGAAAATGATACGATTACAAGTATTCAATATGTTATGGTAACACAATAAATGATAAGGAAAGAATAGATAAGAGGGAGGAAAGAGCCTAATAAATACTTTTTTTAAAAATCAATAAGCCTACTAAATACTTTTTTCAAGCGAGTTAAGGTGGGGACCAACAAGTTAGAGCCTTCTAGCAAAGATTTGAAAAATCTTTGTAATGAAGGCTCTTCGCAGTTGGGGCGAGCAGGAAAAAGCTATTTAGTAGGCTTATTGTTTATTAAAATCTAAATTTCATTTTATTTAATAAAGTCTTTGTATTCTTGCAATTTTTTCTCATAAAGTGGATCTCCACGGAAATCTGCTAAATCATAATTTTGCACCAAAATTTCAGCAAAGTATTTAGACATTTTGGTAGCACCAGTTAAGTTTAAATGAAGACCTGCATCATAGGTGTCTTGTGAAAAGTCAATTCCAATTTCATCAATTCTATCTACAAAATTGTAATAAGCAATATCATTTTCTAAAGCATATTCTTCCATTTGTTCGTCATATTCTTCGTACCAATAAGGGTATAAGCTAGGGGCTTTAATTAAAATAAGTTCAATTCCATTTTCTTTGCAAAGGTTAGTAATTTTATCTAAATACTCATAACAAATATCAGAAAATTGGTAATTGCCAAGAGGTCTTTTGGTAGGCAAGCTTTCTACAGGTTTAATATTTTTATTTACTAAAAATCCGTTAAAAGTGTTATTCTTTCTTTTAAATAAATATTCAAAATCTTCACTAGTTAATTCATCATATCTAGAATGATATCTTAAAAGAGGGAAGATATAGTACCAAATATTTTCCTCTTCCGTCATAGAAGATTGAATGATATCTATTTTTTGTTTAGACCATTTCATCTGATCAATGGTTAGTCTATTATATGCTTCACTTACAGGTTCATCATATCTCATAGCATTTACATTAAAAACCACTACTTTAGGTGTTTCATATTTTAAAGTTTCTTCTAAAATAGAATAAGACTGCCAAAGAAGTTGTTGGGAAGAACCACGCACATAAGCTTTAATTCCTTGTTCTTCGTACATAACCATTGGGGAAAAGTTAGCATATACTTCACAATCCCCAATAAAAATTACCTCATGGTCTTTGGATTCGTTATAATATTGCGAAATCATACTTCCTTCTACTAAGCTAGTTGCATATTTTGGTTCTAATAGCCTTGTGAAGAAGCAAAATAATAGTATAAAAATAATCACAATAATTAGTATTCTTAATTTTTTCATTTTATTGTAACCTTTGCTGTAAATTTAGATTTTTTAGTTTTCAAAGAAAATCTATAAAAACTTTTTTATTGTATAGGAAAAAATCGACTCTTTATTTGATATATCAGTATTTTTAATAATTTTTCCGTATACAACAAGGTTAAGTTTCCTTGGTACGTGCGTATTTGCGAAGCAAAACGCACATGTGGCGAAGCCACTTTTCTTATATTTGCAAATATTGTTTAGAAATTACTATAAATAAAGTTACTAACTTCAAAACCAATACCGTAAACGCCTAAGATCAAAACAATAAGTAGCATGATACCAATAAAAATAGTTTTTAGTTCTAATTTAGCATTTTGTAATTTTGGCAATATTTTATTTTTATTTCCATCAAACACAAATAGTAAAATAGTAAATACAGCAAGTATTATCCAATCTGCAAAATTTAGTCCTAAATTTAATATTTGACTTGCTAAAGCAGAATAATTAAATGTGGTAAATACAGAACCCATCATTTGAAGGGCTACTAGTTGGTTTGGCCAAATAAAGAATGCCCATAAAAAGGAAACAAGAATAAAAGTAATAAAACGATTTAATGCTTTCCACTTGGTCTTCATTTTGTCTCCAAACATAACTAAAATACCATGTAATAATCCCCAAACAATATAATTTACTCCATGCCATAAACCAGAAACTACAAAGGTAATTAGTAAATTCATATTTTTACGAAAAGTACCTTTTCGATTTCCACCTAAAGGAATATAAACATAATCTTTAAGCCAAGAGCTTAAACTAATATGCCATCTTCTCCAAAATTCTTGAACTGTTTGTGAAAAATATGGGCTATCAAAGTTTTCTTTTAAGTTAATACCAAGCATTTTAGAAATTCCCATTACAATATCAATACCACCACTAAAATCTGCATAGAGGTTAATAGAATAAATTATCATGGCAAATAGGGCATAGGCACCAGTATATTCTGTTGGATTTCCAGAAATAGTGCTAATTAAAATAGCAGTTCTACCTGCAATTACAAATTTTTTCATGAGTCCCCAACCAACGCGAAGAAGTCCATTCATAAAATTATCTAATGTAATTCTATGTTTGGCTAGTAATTCTCTTTTCATATCCTGATATCTACTAATAGGACCTATAAACAAGTGGGGAATATAGGTAATATATAAGGCATACAAAAAGAAGTTTTTCTCAGGTTCATATTTTTGCTTGTATACATCTATTAAATAAGATACCACTTGTAAGGTATAGTAAGAAATACCAAGTGGAACTAGTAAAGAAAAATTACTATAAGGGACAAATTTCATAAAAACTAAAATTGCTAAATTAGCAATTAAAGTAACACCTAATACTAATTTTTTATACTTGCCTTGCAAGTATTTGGCAGCAAAGAAGGAAGTTAAAATACTAAAGAAAATATAAAACAAACTTTGCCAGCCAAAACTTGCATACAGTATAATACTAACTACAAATAATATTACATTTAAAATCATCTGTTACTCCTGTTTTCTCTAATTTTTGACGAAAAAATGTTCTGAAAGGAAAGAGTATTCAAATTTATGGATAACCTATCTTGTATAGATACTTACATTTTACTCTGCCTTAGGGAAAGAAGAAGACCATTTTCTTCCACGCATTGCACTACTTGCAGCCTTTTCTTTATCTGTAGCAGGTCCTGGAATATGATCTGTTGGTGTAGCATCATAATGTCTCCATTTACCATTTTGATATACTAAATTCCAGTAATGACTTTTATCTGTTACATAAATTAATTGATTTTTAATTCCTTGTTTATCTAAAGCTTTTTTTACAATCATAGCATGTACATAACAGTTACCTGTATAATTGGTTAATCCATACCATACAGGGTCATCACCACCCCAACTACTGTTGTACTTAATTCTACTTCTAACTTCAGAGATAATACCACTTACACTTTTTCCTGCTAAATATTTATTATAAAAACTATTAAACTTATTATTGGTATCTTCCTGATTGTGTTCTACTGTAATCTTTCTGCTTTTGGTTGTCGTGTTTCCTTTTTTGTCTTTTGCTGTATATTTTGCATAATAGGTACCTGCCACATTTAATTTTACTTTACTAGTATCTACGGTAAAGCTAACTGTGCCATCTTTTGCATCTACTGCTTTCACACCACTTTTAAAATTAACAGAGCCATTTCTTTTTACACTAATATTATATAGTCCAGAAAAAACAGGTCCTTCTGTATCTTCTTTAATAGTAAGTGTTGCTTTCTTCTCTGTTTTGTTACCATAGCTATCTACAGCTTCAATTACAATTTCTTGTTTTCCTAATTTTGAATAATCAATTTTAGTTTTTAAGGTAGTAGTTACTTCATCAGATGCATCTTCACAAGATTTAATAAAGTCGGATTTCCCATCTATTTTTTCATCATCATAAATAGTAACATTTTTTAATTCTAAGGTAGGAGCTTTGGTATCTTGAACAATAATTTTAATCGTTTCTTGGTTACCATCTAAATCTGAAACAAGTTCATATTCTCCAACAGCGGATTTATTAATTTTATCAATATCAGATTGTTTAATAGTATCTGCATCTTCTTCAATGCTTAATAAAACATCTTTCTTTTCTAATTTTTCGCCAAGTTCTAAAGTATATTCTTTTACAACTCTTGTAATGTTAAGTTCACATGTTTGACTTACAACATTATTAGAAGCATCTCTAACTTCTACAGTAACAGGATAAGTTCCAATTCCGTTGATTTCTGGTGGATTTACAATAGAAGTGGTCATTTGAGCTAAATCAGTTTTACTTTTTATAAAATCATCTGCATTTAGTTCATAGTCCAAATATTGGTTACTATCTTGAAACTCTACTACCGGTGGAGTAGTATCTACAATTGTTAAAGTAGCATTTTGCTGTACTCCGTCATATTCTAAAGAAATGGTGTAAGTACTAGCCTTTGTAAAATCTATGGTAGAAAGGTCTGTTAACATTTTGGCTTTATCTAAAGAGTAGTTTGGTCTTAAAAACTGTTCTAATGTGACTTCATTTGTTCCTAATTCTAGGCTAACATCTTGAAATTTTGGACCAAATTTAAGATAAGCAAAATAGCCACCAACACCTAATGCAATAACAAGCAATACAATTATAATGCCAATAATTACTCCTTTTTTAGATTTCTTTTTTGGTTTTATATCTTCATTTTTTTCTTTTGTTTTTTCTTCTTCTTGTTGTTGCTTTTTTGGTTTTTTTAAATCTTTACTATGTTTTGCTTTTTTATTTTTCTTATCTTTCACATTGTTTTCTAAAGTACTACTTTCTTCATTTTCCATGCTTAAAGTTCATCCTTTCTCTTATTTTCTATTAAAATTATTCTGGTACTATACTAAAGCTATCTTCAATATAGTAACGACCTGTACTATAATTTGAACCAATTTCTTGCTTTGCATCTAAATCATTAAAATGCCACCATTCAGAAGAAAGAGGTGTAAGATCTGCTTCTGTACAATACTTTTGTAATCTTTTTGCTCCTTCTGTCATAGAAGTAGCAAGTGGAACGCTTTTCCATGCGGTTTTAGAAGATGTTTGCACACCATATTTAAAAGTAACTGCTTTATCACTTAATTCATGCATTTTGGTGGGCATTTCTTCTTCCATATATTGTGTTACTTCTAAGTATTTGTACTCTCCAGTAGTTTTTATTTGTGTATCTTCCACTTTTACTAAGCTAACATCCATTGCCACACCTCTTTGATGGTTAGAAATAGATTGTGCAATAAACCAATCTTCACTCCATCCACCACCATAAATGCCATTATAAACATCTTTGTTATTTTCCATTAGCTCTTTTAAATTACTAGCAACTCTTTTTTGGGTCTCATATGGTCTAAAGGTTTCATAAATTTTTAAAGAGTAATCATCTTTTAATGCTGCTTGTTGTGCTTTCATAATCTTTTTTGCCATAGCATAAATAATTGGCATTCTATATTCATCCTTTTCTAGCCTTTCGTTATAGGCAAGTACATCATATAACTTTTCACCCGTTACATTAGGAATTGCTGTATAAGAAGAAGTAAAAAGAGATTGATAACTATTGGTATCATCATAAACAATAGAAGGAATAATATCTGGCAAATTAATCATACAATATTTATGTTTAACATAACCTGTTGTTTCTCCTGTTTTTACTTTCCACCAGTTACCATCTTCTTCTAAAATTCGAAAGCCATCTCCAGCAGATAATTTTTTTACTACGGTAGAAGAGGTAGGGGATTTAACCATATTCATAGCAATAGAAGCATAACCTGTAGAACCGTTTAACGGAAGCTCAAAATAGAAATTATATTCAGGAAGCTCTGAATCATTAATTGCTACTTGAATGGAATTCACATCAGTATTATTCACACTTCCAGTAGTATTTTCTGTATTATTGGTTTGTGTATTAGTATCAGGAGCTATTTCGTTTACGATATTTCCTATATTATTTAATAAATTTTGCTCAGAGAAAAGAGATGGATTATTTTGCCAATAAAGAAAGCCTATTACTAATAATGCAATAATAACAATTATTATTAGCAAAATGAAAATTTTATGTTTCATTTTTTACCTCCAACTATTACTTAAATTGATTATTAATTTTACTATTTATCTGTATTCTATTATATAAAAAGTAAGCTAAAAAGTAAATGTGTTTCTAAGAATTTATAAAAAATGTGAACAAAAAGTAAAAATAAAGTAAAAATAAAGTAAAATAAAGTAAAATAAAGATATAAAAAATTTATAAAAATAGGAGTAAAAACTAGAAATTTAAAAATAAATGTGCTAAAATAAAAAAGTAATATTTTTATTGGGGCATGGCCAAGCGGTAAGGCACCTGACTCTGACTCAGGCATTTCCTAGGTTCGAATCCTAGTGCCCCAGCCAAGTAAGAATGATACGAACTTTAGAAGTTCATATTTGGGTAATATGCCCAGCTAAAAAGAAAACGAAGGTGAATAAAATATGATTATTACAATAGGTAGAGAATTTGGTAGTGGAGGTAAGTATATAGGAGAGCAATTAGCTAAAGACTTAAACTTAAAATTTTATGATAAGGAGATTTTGCAAAGATTATCCAAAGAAGAAAATATTGATATTAACAGACTAGAAGATACAGATGAAAGTAATAAAAATAGTTTTTGGTATACGCTAGCTGCAGCATCTATGTCTTTTGATAATGCTAGTACTTTTACAGATTTGCCAATGATTGATCAATATTTTGTAGAAACCTCTAGATTAATTGAAAAAATAGCAAAAGAAGGTAACTGTGTTATTATTGGTAGATGTTCTAATGTAATTTTAAGAGATTGTCCTAATGCCATTCATGTATTTGTTTATGCTTCTGATGAAAAATTTAAAATTAAACGAAAAGTGGAATTTGCAGGAATGGATGAGAAAAAAGCAATTAGAATGATGCAAAGAAAAGATAAAGAAAGAGCAGCATACCACCATTATTATACCAATGAAAAATGGGGAGCAAGAAAAGGCTATGATATTTTGCTAGACACTTCCAAACTAGGGGTAGATGGTGCTATTGAATTATTAAAACAATATGTACAGATTAAAACAACGAAGAAATAGAAACAAAATTCAAATAAAAATAAAAGAAAAACAAACCCAAAGTATAGAAAAAAGTAATCAAAGTAAAAAAATAAAGGTATAAAATAAAAAAGTAGAGCGATTTAAAAAGTAATTTTAAAATCGCTCTATTTTTATTGCTCTGGAAATTTCTAATGAAATTTCCAGAATAACAAAGTTAAGTTTTTATAGTTAATTATTTCAATTTGTTATAAGCATGTAATTTAATACCAGCAAAGATACCTAAAATAGCAATTGCTGTAACTACATAGAAAGTAATATAATTACCTGTTTGTGGAATATCTTTACCATAAGTTGTATCATCATAGGTTAAACGAACTGTTGGAGACTCTTCAGAAGAACTGCTTCCTTCTCCATCTGGAGTTTCAAAAGTAATGTCTACTTTTTCATTTGTAGGAAGAATTTGGTTCAGAATATCTTCATCAACTTCTTCTTTTACACTTAGTTTATAGCTTAGTGTAGCTATTTGTCCTGCTTCTAATGTATCAATAGTCCAAGTAATGCTATTATCACCTGAATTAATTTCTTCTGTTACAGTTCCAATATTTGGTTCTTGTACATATTCAAAATCAAAATTATCTACAATATCTTGAGGAAAATAATCTTTAATAACAAGATTCTTTAAAGCATTGTCTTTTACTGTAATAATACTATTTAAAATATCATTATTTAAAATTTCAGACAATTTTTCGTAATTATCATAATAAAAGCTTCCAGCAGTTGGATTTTCTACTGTTCCAAAAATTTCTTCTGCTAATTCACCATAAGTCATATGTCTACTACCATCTTCAATAGTTGGAGCAGTTGGGTTTTCCATATCACTTTCTGAATAATTCATTAAAACAGAATAAAGATGGTAATTTTCGGATTGTGCAAGCTCTAATAATTTATTTTTGGTATTCATAGCATTTTGTCCTGAATAAGTAAGTGTATTTTCTGTATCTAAAGAAAGGTTAGGAACACCATCTGAAATTAAAATAATATATTTTTGTGCATTGGCATCTTCTGTAAAATTGGTTTGTGCTAATTCAAGACCAGCTTCAATATTCGTATATGGACCATGGTCACTTGAATAAGAATTAATAGCATTTGTTACATCTTCTTTAGAAGCAGATAATGGTAATAAAACTTTAGCATCATTTACAGTACCTAATTGTGCACCGGTTTGAGTAACAGAGTCTAAACTAGAAAATCCAACAATTCCTATTTTTACATTTTCAGCAGCATTAAATAATTGCTCTGCAAATTCATTTGCAGTTTCTTTTACATATTCTGCTTTTTCTTTATCTTGATAATAATCTACCATACTTTCAGAACTATCTAATACAAAGTAAATTTCTATTGGATTTGTAACTTGTTCTTCCTCCATAGTATTGGTAACAGTTAATGTTATTGTAAGTTCTTTTTTCTCAGCATCAAAATTAGTAAGCTCTTTTCTAAAATTTCCTTTGTCATCTAAATTAATTTCGCAAACAGTTTTATCTACTAGTTGGAAAACCGTTTTACTGCTTTCTACAGTACCATTATTAGTAGTATTAGAATTATTATTGTTTTCTTGCTCAGTATTAATATTAATATTAGTAGCTAGAACACTAGTACAAGTAAGAAGTAATACAACAAATATGGTTAAAAAACTAATTAATTTTTTCATGTTATCAATCTCCTTTTTTTGAATTCTATACTATTATACTCTAAAAATAAACAATTTTCAAGATTTTTCTTATTATAACAAATAGAAAAAATAAAAAAGAAAAACACACAAAATGCCTATATATAAAGGAATATATTACATTGTTATCATTTTGTAATAAAAATGTTACAAAAATTTAATATTTTTAGATATGCCAATTGACAACATTGATACAAAGGACTGTCAAAAGTGGTTGAAAATCGACCAAAAAGGACCGTCCCCAATGGTTGAAAACTTCCACAAAATATGATATGATTGGCACAATAAAAAGAATATATAAAACTACAATACAAAATACAATAAAAGGATGGTACATATTGGAAACACCAGAACAATTAAGAAAATTAAGTTTGGAAGAAAAAGAAAATCTAGCAGAAGAACTAAGACAAGAGCTATTAGAAATCGTTTCTAAAACAGGTGGACATTTAGCTTCTAATTTAGGAGTAGTGGAGCTTACCATTGCACTTCATAGCTGTTTTGATACGCCAAAAGATAAAATTATCTGGGATGTAGGGCATCAGACCTATATTCATAAAATGCTAACAGGTAGAAGAGAGAAAATGGAAACTTTAAGACAGTTAAATGGTCTTTCCGGTTTTCCAAAAACATGTGAATCTGAATATGATTGTTTTGAAACAGGCCACAGCAGTACTTCTATTTCTGCAGCTTTAGGAATGGCAAGGGCAAGAGATATAAAAAAAGAAGATTATCATGTAATAGCAGTAATTGGAGATGGAGCTTTAACAGGTGGAATGGCATTAGAAGCTTTAAATGATGCAGGGTGTAGTAAAACAAATTTGATTGTTATTTTAAATGATAACGAAATGAGTATTTCTAAAAATGTAGGTGGTATTTCTAACTTTTTAACTAAATTAAGATTGAGAAAAAGCTATAAAAAATCAAATGCCTATATTAAAAAATTAGTCAAAAAATTACCAGGAGATTTAGGAGATAACATTATTCATTTTGTAAGAAAGTTAAAGAATGGATTAAAACAATTAATTATTCCTAATATGCTATTTGAAGAACTTGGTTTTTGCTATTTAGGACCAGTAGATGGGCATAATATAGAAAAGCTAGAAGATATTTTACAAAAAGCCAAAAGGCAGGAAGGACCTGTATTAATTCATGTTTTAACAACAAAAGGAAAAGGATACATTCCAGCAGAAACCAATCCGGACCGTTACCATAGTACTTCTAGCTTTGATTTAGTTACAGGAGAGTCAAAAAGTAAAAAGCAAAAAGACTATTCTGCAGCTTTTGGAGAAATAATAACAAAACTTGCCAAAGAAAATAACAATATTGTAGCAATTACTGCTGCTATGAAAGACGGTACAGGTCTTACCAAATTTGCTAAACAGTATCCTAACAGATTTTTTGATGTAGGAATTGCAGAACAACATGCTTTAACAATGGCAGCCGGAATGGCAAAAGAAGAACTAAAACCAATAGTATCTATTTATTCCTCTTTTTATCAAAGAGGGTATGACCAAATTATTCATGATATTGCTATGCAAAAATTACCAGTAGTATTATGCATAGATAGGGCAGGAATTGTAGGAAATGACGGAGAAACACATCAAGGTATTTTTGATTTGGCTTTTTTAAACTTGGTTCCAAATTTAACCATTATGGCACCAAAAGATTTTATAGAATTAGAACAGATGTTAACTTATGCTGTAAAGCAAAATTTTCCAGTAGCGATTCGTTATCCAAGAGGTGGGGAAGATAAAGAGATTATTTTTCAAAAGCATGAAGAAATAGTAACAGGAAAAGCAGAAATCTTAAAACAAGGAAAAGATGTTACGATTTTAGCAATTGGAAAAATGGTGGCAAGAGCAGAAAAAATAGCAGAAGAATTACAAAAAGAAGCAATAGAAGCAGAAATAATTAATGCTAGATTTTTGAAGCCATTGGATGAAGAAACTATTCTAAAATCTATAGAAAAAACAAAAAAAGTAGTAACTATAGAAGATGGAATTTGTGAAGGTGGCTTAGCAACTGTTACCTTAGAATGTATACAAAAACATGATTGCCAAAATATAAAAATAAGAAATTTTGGCTATCCAGATGAGTTTATTAAACATGGAAAAGTAGAAGAAATAGAAAAGATATATGGGTTAGATAAAGAAACTATCAAAAAAGAAATAGAAAAAATACACTCTAACTAAAAATGAATTAGGATAAAAATAAAAAGATGAAATAAAAAAGAAAGGTTAAAAGATATAAAATAGAATTAAATGGAAAAACAAGAATTATTAAAGCAATTTGCAAAACCAGAGGATAAGTTATTAGTATCTAAAATTTATGATAAAATAAAATTTACACATAATAGAAATCAAATACAAACTACCTCTTTTTTAGATGGCTATGAACAAACAGTAGTAGAAAAATTTCTAAAACTTTGCCAAGAAAAAAACTTTTTGCTAGAAGGTGGTTTTCCAGAAGCGGAAAGAAAAATGCTATTTTTATTTCCAGATAAATTAGAAAATTTACTAAGTAAAAATGAAACTTTGCAAGAAGCACAAAAAGTGGAAGAAAAATCAAAAATAGAAAAAGTACAAGAAGTAGAAAAAACACAGGACAAAGATTCTATGATAATTAGTAAATTTATAAAAGTAATTGGAATTACTTTACCAAAAGAATTGCAAGGAAGTTACCATCATAGAGAGTATTTAGGTGGACTTATGAAACTAGGGATAGAACGTGAAAAAATAGGAGATATTATCGTAAATGAGCAAGGAGCAGATATATTAGTACAAAGTGATATTGCCTCTTTTTTTCTTAGTCATTTACCAGATTTAACTAGATTCCAAAAAGCACAAATTAGCCAAAAAGAAATTACAGAATTAAAAATTGAGCAGATAAAAAAAGAAAGTATGGTAATTTTAGTTCCACAATTTAGGCTAGATGTTGTATTATCTGAAATATTGCATTTATCTAGAAGAAAAGCGAGTGACTTTATTGAACAAGAAAGAGTTTTTGTCAATTATGAATTAAAAACCAAAAATGCTACTACTTTAAAACAAGGGGATATTTTAACTATACGAGGAAAAGGAAAATATGAAATAGGAGAAATACTTTCTCAAACAGCAAAAGGAAAATTTAGACTAGAAGTAAAAAAATATGTTTCTTAGAATTTTTTCGTTAGTTTAAAACCATTGAATGAGTAAGAGCAAAAAAATGTAAAA
>CABUKD010000024.1 GCA_902492105.1 uncultured Clostridium sp. | reverse complement strand
TTATTTTTATTTTAACTCATTTTTAATTAAATTTTAACTTTAAAATTTTCAAAATTCATTTTTTTACTTGGTTTAATAACAATTGTTTTTTTTTCTTTATCATAACCTTTTATAAAGGTTGTTTTTTAGATTTATTATCCTTTTTGACAACTATGCTTATTTTAATAATTTGTTTTTCCTTTTTTATATATCTTCTGCTATTTGCACTTATGCCTTTTTCTTTTATATGTATTTATTTTTAATTGTCATTTTTTACTTCTACCCATCATTGTTTTTCCCATGTTCCTTAAGTTTTTTTCATTTTTCTTTAGTAATAATATTATTTTAAAATTGTATTTGCTAACTATTTCGTTTCCTTTTCTTCATGACCTACTCTTAGTTTTTTGGCTTCCGGTTCACTTTTTTGCTTTATTTTTATTTACTTTTTGACAATTTTATATTTGCTTAAAAATGCTACTATTTTGGTATTTATGTTAACAATTTTTCTATTCTTTTTATTCTAATTATCTCTTAAATATTTAACTTTTCATTACTCTTATTTTTTATTAATTTATATAAAATAATCATTTATTTTTAAATTTATTATATTATTTTTTGTTAAATTTTGCTTTTTAATTATTTTTTATATTATTTTTTATGTTATTTAAATTACTTTTTAATTGATTTTAATTTTAAATATTTTTTAATTATTATTGACTATTTTAATTTATCTTTTAATATGTATTATTTAATTTTTAGTTTCAACTTTTAATTTTTATTTTTATTTTTATCTTTATTTTATTTTTTTGCTTTTATTTTTACATTTTATATTTTATATTTCAATTTTTATTTTTAATTTTTATTTTTAATTTTTATTTTTAATTTTAATTTTTATTTTTTACTTTTATTTTTTATTTTATATTTTAATTTTTATTTTCATTTTATTTTTTATTATTTTATTTATTATTCATTTTTTGTTTCTATTGAAATTTTAATATAGCAACAATAAGATATAATATTAAATAAAGTTTATTGAGTCTATTTTTGGTTTAATAATGCAAATAAAAAATAAAAGTGTATAATTTTTATTATCATACACTTTCTATTTTATTTATTATCTTCGTCATCTAGTGGACCAAATAATTCATCAAATTTTGCTTCTAATTCTTTTTGTACATCTATAGAAAATACTTCGTCTCTTTCTGGCTCTTGTGGTAACATTGGAGCATCTAAGTCGATACCTTTTTCTTCATCTGTTTTAGTTTCTATGTTATTTACAGTATTTTCTACTTCTATTTCTTGGTTATTTTGTATTGTTACAGGTTGTGCCTGTACATTTCCTTGCTTAATATTTTCCTCTTTTTTAGGTTCTTCTGTTGTATCATCTGCAAATAAGTCATCTAAAGATTCTACTTTTAAATCATTTTTTGGTGCATTTTCATTTTCTTCTACATAAGGATTATATGGATTATATTTTCTCCATTTTCCTCTATCTCCTACATTAAAGTCTAAATGGCTTAAGGTGTATTCTGCAAGTTTTCTTGCCATAGGACTTTCAAAATAATAATATTTTTTTGCTTTTACTGGCTTAATTCCTTTTTCATAAATAATACAATCATCATTATCCATTCTTCGTAATTCATCAGGTGTCATAAGTGCTCTTGCCATTACTTGGTCTGAATCATTATAACCTTGTCTATGATATTGTTTATCTCTATTAATTGATCTACTATCTCTAGTAATTGTTTTTTCTCCTAATGCTTTTGAGAAGTATTCTACTGTTTTATAGGAGTTGCTTCCTAAAAATACGTGTGTATCACAGTTACCCATTATCGTTTCGTAAGATTTTTCATAAACTGCTTCTAATTGGTCTAAATTTTGTAAAATAACACTAAATGATATTCCTCTACTTCTACTAGTAGATATTTTTTTATCAAAGTCTGGTATTTTACCAATGTTTGCAAACTCATCACAAATAAAGAATGTTGGTACTTGTAGTCTTCCTCCATTTGCATCTGCAAAGTTATATAGTTGTTGTATCATTTGAGAGAAGAAAATGGTTAATAAAAAGTCATAGGCTGTATGTGTATCTGATGAAATAACATATACTGCTGTTTTTTTAGAACCGATTTCTTCAAAATTAATAGTATCTGTTGAAGTTACTTCTGCAATTTCTTTTGAGTCAAATTTACCAAGTTTTGACTGCAAAGAACTCAAAATAGAACCATATGTTTTTTCTGGTGCAATTTCTATAGATTTATAATACATTCTTGCAGGGTGATCATAAGGTAACTGATTCATTAATTCGGTAAGTAAGTTGCTTCCACTATTATTGTTGGCCGCTCTTACTAATTCTGCACAGCTTGCCAAGTTTTGTTCTTCTTCTGGTCTTGTAGCAATTAAATAATAAATTAATGCTTTTAATAACATTTCTGCCATATCATCCCAATATGGGTCTGAGCTACTTCCTGCTTCCGATTTCTGTCCCTTTACAATGGTATTTGCAATTACGTCTACATCAATTTCACTAGCAATATGCATTAATGGGTTATAGCCATCACTATTAGCCGGATTAACTAAATTTAATACCTTAATTTCATATCCGTTTTTTTGCAAATAGCCTGCTGTTTTATCATATAATTCTCCTTTAGGGTCTGTAAATACATAGGAACCTAACATTTGGTAAGCATTTGGTATAGAGTAAGAAGCTGATTTACCAGAACCAGAACCGTCCTACTACTAGTACATTGATGTTTCCACGTTTATCTATTGGTAAGTAATGATCTCTTGCTAACAAAATTCCTTTATGTTTGCTTAGTACTCTATATTCCTCTCCGCCAGTACTCCAATCACTAGAGCCATGCTCAATATCTGTATATTCATTTTTGGGTTTGGAACGGAATAATCCAATTACACTACAAATAATATATAAAACAGTAAAATATCCTAAAGTTTTAAAGAAAATTCCTATAGTATCTGCTTCAAATACTTTGGTAATAGTAGTAAAACTAGTAATAGCAGGAATAATTTCTTCAAAGAATTTTGCTCCATCAAAAATTCCATTGCTACTTGCTTGTGCAATGGAATATGCAATTGGCGAAACGAGTATTACAACTAATATTAGCCATAATACTCCTATCACGATTAAACTTTTTTTATTATCTTTTAAGGTTTTTTGAACTTTATAATTCATGGGCTTTTTCTTTCACCTCTTCTTTTGTTTTATCTACTTTCTCCTACTTGTACTCTAGATGCTTTTTCTACTTTTGCTCCTTTTTGCATATTTCTTGTTTGTCTGTCTTTGGCAATTGTTGCAAAAGCATTTGTATGTAATTTTAAAGTAGTCCCATCTTGTTTTACCATTTGATTTTTTTCATTCACAATGGCATTTCCTACTGGAATTTCTAAATTTCCTTGTTCTTCCACATATCTAGAAATCACTTCAAATACTTGTCCCTTAGGTGGTATTTCTAATGTTTTTTCGGTTGCTTTAAATACAGTTCCGGCAACGCTTGTTGTATTTTTTTGGTTATTTTGGTTTGAATGTACAGTTGTACTACTCATTGTAATCCCCTTTCTAAACATCTTTCTTATCTCTAATTTCAAAGGCAAAATAGGATTTATATGGTTTTAGTTTGCATTTGCCCTTTACTTCATTTGTTTCTTGGTCAAAATACAATATTGGTTTGACTTCCTCCGTGGTTTCTGGGTCTATAATGGAAATAGGTCTTTTTAAATCTGGTGTATATTTAAATTCTTTATATTCTGTTTCTTGTTCAGAATATAAAGTATCAAACTTAATTGGAATTGGACGCTTTGCTATTTTTACTTTATCTTCGGTTAGAAGTCCCATATTTACTACAACTTTTTCTTTTCCGAAAGATAAAATAACTAATTCTTCTTCAGGTGCAGGCTCATCAACAAAAAACGTTTTCTTTTTTAAGTTTCCGTTTAATTCTTCAGCATATTCTAAACGTTGCACTGTATATTTTGGATATTCGTCTAACAAACGTTTATCTGTTTTATTGATTCTATAAATTACTGTGTTTACCCCTTGTGGATCTGTAATGCTAAAGTGTTTTCCCTGTATCTGGTCCATTGTTCACACTCCTTTTCTATGAATCTTAGTACAATACATAGTTTGTCTTTTGTTTTATTTTTATCACTATATTCAATTATAGTATAAATATAGCAATTTGTCAATTATTTTGCCTCTTTTTATGTCAACTTTTGTTTTTCACTCATTATATTAATTTTAGAGCAACTAGTATTCATTATGTTCTACTTTTAAAAAATGCACTTATCCATAAATTTTTCTAGGGTTATAAGTTGATATTTCTTTTAATTTTTCAAATAATTTTTTTTCTTCTTCTTTCATATTTTTAGGAACCATTATTTGAACTTCTGCAATTAGGTCTCCCCTACCTGCTTTTCCATCATGATAACCTTTGCCACTAATACGAACTTTTTCGCCACTTTCTATTCCTTGTGGGACATATAAAGATACTTCTTCATCAATAGAAGCAATTGTTACCTTGGTCCCTAATGCAGCTTCCCATGGTGTTAAGAATAATTTAGTATATAAGTCCACTCCTTGTAAAGTATATTTTGGGCTATTTTCAATATGAATTTTAATAAATAAATCTCCTGGCTTTCCACCATTTTCGCCCGGTTTTCCTTGTCCCATTAGCCTTATTTTTTCTTCACTTCTAATACCCGCTGGTATTTTTACTTGAAAATTTTTCATTTTTCCATTTAGGGTTCTTAGGGCTATTTTTTTCTCTTTGCCATAAAAAGCTTCTTCAATGGATACATTAATTTCTGTTTCTATGTTTTCCCCTTTAATAGGTACTTTTTTATTTTTTCTATTTTCCTGTTTTTCTTCTTGTTCTACATTTGCACTTCCAAAAAACATTTGAAAAAAGTCACTAAAAATAGAGTCCTTCCCTCTTTTACTTTCTTCATAACTGCTTTTTTGTTTCCTTCCTACATGGGTATTCCACATTTTATCATATTTCTTTTTAGAAGTAGGATTAGATAAAACTTTGTAGGCTTCATTAATATCTTTAAATCGTTCTTCTGAAAATTGATTAGCTGTATTAATATCTGGATGATATTTTTTTGCTTGTTCACGATAAGCTTGTTTTATTTCTTCTGCTGTTACTTTAGTATTTGTAAGTTCTAGTATTTTATAATAATCTTTGAAAATCATGTAGGTTTCCCCCTAGTATGCACCTAATATCTTCCGTCTTTTGTAGAGATTACCATAAGATTATAACATATTTATTTTTAGAAATAAATATGTTTTATACTAAAAGTTTACTTTTTATTTTTCTGCATTTAACTTTTAAATTTAATATTTTAGTAATTATTGACTTTTACTTTGTCATTTTCTTTTAACTGTTTCCAATTTTCTATCCATTTTGCTTTTTCTTGTGGTACATTATCTATCTTCTTGTCCATAAAAAAGATAAGAATAAGAAAGAAAATGGGTAAAATAGCAAATACCCAGTCCCACCAATTAGAAAATCCTATTTTATTATTATATTCTACTAAATAAATGGCATAAGACAAAATACCTAATAATAAACCTACGTAGTTACGCATTGCAACAAGTAATTTAGATATTTTACTTTTGGCAGATTTTACTATGCTATTTCTCGTTTCATATTTTACATCCATTTCAGGCTCTAAAAACACAATTAAATAAGCGCTAATACGAGCTACATTTGTTTTGTAATGTGAGATTCTGCCTGTAAATGGGATAATAATGCAAAAAGAAATTAGAAATAAAAATGGTACTTGCAAATTAGCAGAAATGGCAAAAGTTAGTATTGTGGAAACAGCTGTTACCATAAAAGTTGCTAATGAATTATCTCTTTCTACACAATTTTGAATTTCTTCTCTTAACATTTTATATTCTTCTACTTTACTTTCTTGACTATCCATATATTACTCCTTTTATTTTCCATTTTATTCTACTACTCCATTGTACCATATTTTTCAAAAATTTCAAGTATTATGTAAAGCATTTATGGAATTGTTTATTTGCAACAATATTTTATTTCTTGTTAAAATACTATTTGGATGAATTGCTTTTTTCTTGTCTATATTTTGTTTAATAGTAAAATCTAGAATATACAAAACACATTGATCTAAGTCTTTTTTAGCAAGTGTTCTTACTGTTTCTATATCTTCATAATTTCTTGTTTCTTCTGCTTTATCTGCAATAAAAATAATTTTGGCTAAAGTATCCATATCTGGGCTTCCAGTAGTATGGTAGGCAATAGCTTTTTGCATACTTTCTGAAAAGCCATATTTTGTTTTTGCCATGTGTGCTCCAATTTTTGCATGCAATAACCCTGTGTTTTTTGCTTCTATTTCATCTATAGGAATATAGTTTTCTTCTATATATTTTATTCGTTCTTCTTTTGGCAATTCTTTTGCCATGTCATGTGCTAGTCCAGTAAGTGCCGCTTCTTCAGGATTTATATGATATTGTTTTGCGAGTTCTTCTGCCAATTTCATAGTTCCTATAGAATGTAAATATCTTTTTTGTGATAATGTTTGCTTTAAATCTTGCTGTATTTTTTGTAATAAATTTTCTTCCATTTTTTTACGGTTCCCTTCTTGTTTCATGTTGTTTCTCTGAAAGCTTTTCTACTTTTCTGTTTTTTGTTTTTAACCTTATGTTTATTATTTTATTTTTACTTGTCTTTATCTTTTGTATTATTCTATTTTAAATTTTAATAGGCAAGTTCGATTAATTTATCTAATAATTTGCTATATGGTAATCCACAATGCTCCCATAATTTTGGATACATACTAATTTGTGTAAATCCTGGCAATGTGTTTATTTCATTAATGCAAACTTGATTATCTTTTTTGCGAATAAAGAAATCTACCCTTGCTAAGCCTTTTCCATCTACTGCTTGAAAAGCTTTGATTGCTAAGCTTTTTATTTCTTGCTGTTTTTCTTCTGGTATTTCTGCTGGAATTACTACTTTAGATTCTGCATTTTTATATTTTGCATCAAAAGTGTAAAAGTCTTCTGCAGGTAAAATTTCTCCTACACAGGTAGCTTTTACATCTTCATTTCCAAGTACTGCACATTCTATTTCTTTTCCTATAATTTCTTCTTCTATTAAAATTTTGTCATCAAACTGTGCAGCATAAGTAATCGCATTTTCTAATTCTTGTTTATTGGCTGCTTTGTTAATTCCAACAGAAGAACCCGAATTAGAAGGCTTTACAAATACAGGGAAACCTAAAGTTTCTGCTACTTTTTGTGCTATTTGTTTTAAGTCCAACTTTTCTTGATTAAATTCATGGTCTACATATGTATATCTTCCGTTATGTGCTTTTACATAAACATAATTTGCTTGTGCCAAATTTGCCTTTTCAAAAATAATTTTGGCATAAATTTTATCCATACAAATACTAGAACTTAACACTCTACATCCAACAGATTTTACCTTAAGCAATTCTAGCGAACCTTGTATTGTTCCATCCTCTCCATATAACCCATGTAAAACAGGAAAAGCTACATCTAGTGATTTTAATAATTGTATTGGATTTTCAATTGGTTTTACCTCTTCAATTTTATCTCCAACCTGTAAAATTTCTATATTCTCTATTTTTTTATCATAGTAAAACCAGTTGCCTTCTTTACTTAAATAAATTGGAATAATTTCATATTTTTCTTTATTTAAATTTTTTATAATTGAAGTGCCAGAAACAATAGAAACTTCATGTTCTGTTGACATTCCTCCAAAAATAACACCTAATTTTAATTTTCCCATACTGTATTACACATCCTTTCATAAATAAATTTTATATGCCTTTCTCTTCTTTACTTACTTTTATTAACTTTTTAACTTTCATTTTAAGTTTTAACAAATTGCTTCACAAATTTCAATAAATTTCAAGCCATTAGAAGCTTTTAATAATACTGCGTCTTCATTATTAAGAGTTTTCTTTAAAATTTGAATTGCTTCTTCATTATTTTGGCATAATGTAATTTGACTTTTGCTCATCCCTTCTTCTATCGCTTTTTGGGCTATATTTTTTGCTTCTTCTCCTACACAAATAAGCATATCTATTTTATTTTCTGCAACCACTTCTCCTACTTTTTCGTGTAATTCTTTGCTATATTCTCCTAGTTCTAACATATCACCTAAAACTGCAATTTTTCTTTGATTTGGCAATTTTCCTAAATAATCTAAGGCTGCTTTCATAGAGTCGTAGTTAGCATTGTAACAGTCATTAATTAGAAGTGCTCCTTCTTTGGTATGTTTTATTTCCATTCTTCTTTTGGTAAGTTCAAACTCTTCTATTCCTTGTGCTATTTGTTCCATTGGAATAGAAAAAGTTTGGCCTACACTAATAGCACATAAAGCATTTAGTACAAAATGTTCTCCACCTACAGGAATATGTATTTTGTAACTTTTTCCTTCCACAATAGCTTCACATTCACTACCATTTTCATGATAGATAGCATTTTTCCCCATAATATTGCTTTCTTCTTGCATACCATATGTTACAATATGATAACTTTGTTTTCCATTTTGTTCTTCATACCATTTATGTAATAAATCATTATCATTGTTAATTACTAATGTTCCATTTGGTTTTAGACCTTCTAAAATCTCTAGCTTTGCTTTTAAAATATTTTCTCTAGATCCTAGCATGCCAATATGTGCTGTTCCAATATTGGTAATTACTGCAACATCTGGTTTTACTAAATTACTTAACAGGCTAATTTCTCCAAAAGAATTCATACCCATTTCCAAAACCATCATTTCTTCGTCTGTTAATTGTAGTAAGGTAAGTGGTAACCCAAGTTCATTGTTATAATTTCCTGGTGTTTTTAAAACTTTATATTTTTGAGATAAAACACTAGCTATCATGTCTTTAGTACTGGTTTTTCCTACACTTCCCGTAATTGCTACAATTGGAATATTGTATAGGCTTCTTTTATAAGAAGCTAGTTGTTGCAGAGCTTTTACTGTGTTTTCTACCAGCACAATGGTTGCATTTGGATGTTTTTCAAAAACTTCTTTCCTAATTTCTACTCCTTGCAAAATACATGCAACAGCTCCTTTTTCCAAGGCCTGTTCATATAAAGTACTACCGTTAAAATTTTCTCCTTGAATTCCTAAATAAATTTCTCCTGGATGTAGCTCTCTTGTATCTTTGCAAAGTTTTTCAAACGGCAAATTTTCATTTCCACAAATTAATTTTCCATTTGCTATTTTTATAACATCTTTTATAGTTAATTGTTTTTCCATTTTTATAATCATTCCTTCCTGGTCTTTTGTTAAAATTTTAGTTCTTTTTAATTATATGCCAAATGAAAGGTATCTTGCAAGAAAAGTTATGATATTTTTTATTTTTTAATATTTATAGAGTTTAATTTCAATATTAATAAGCCAAAAAAACAGCCTAAATTTTTAGACTGTTTTGCTAATTTTCATTAGTACTTCTATTTGCAATTTCAATTGCTTTTGTAACAATATTTCCACAAGTTTTAGATGATACATTTCCCCATCCACCATCCTGTTTTACTTTATCATAAACACCAAGTTCTTTTGCAATTTCTTCTCTTAATTTATCTGAAATAATAGTTTTATTTTTTGACATACTGTTACCTCCTTGCATCACAAGTTTTATAATTTTAAAGAAAATATTTGCGTATTTTCCTACTTTTATTATTTCCCATTTTTAAAAAAATATTTTTTTAATTTTTTCCAAATTTTAAATTAGACACATATGTAACACGTATATTCTTTTTGTTTTCATCTCATTGCTTTTACTATTCTAAATTTTTTAATAATTAAAATTTATAAAAGTTGTAAAGCAACATAAAATGTGATACAAGATAATTTACATTCTCTGGAGAAAAAATCTATCCTCCTTAGTTTTTGAGTACAAAACCAAAAACAGCTCACAATTTGAGCTGTTTTTATTTAATATGATTTTATTAGATTTAAAGGAGTGTCCCTTTTGGTTGAAAATCAGCCAAAAAGGAACGTCCCTCTTGGTCGTCTCTCTTGGTCGATTAATGTGTTAATGTGCCATTTGGTGTATTTACTATTACTAGAATGTCTTCTTCTTTTCCTGTTTCGGCATTGATATATACTAAGAAATCTGTTTCATCTACTCTTCCTTTAAATTCCCAACATAATACTTCGCTCTTCCATTCAGTTGGAATAATTGCTAGGCCCTCACTTAAAATTTCTAATTTTGGATTAAGTCCTTTTTTTGCTTCTTCTTTAGAGATTTTTATATTACTTACATTTCTTTTTTCATGGTTATTTAAATATCCTGTTGTTTCTATTCCCATTACTTCTCCATTGTCTAATGCAATTTTTAGTTTTACTAAGTCGGGGTAAACTACTACTCCTTCTTGTTCATAAGCATAATTAATGGTTACAATTCCCTCTTGTTTTAAGTAATAGGTTTCTTTCATGTTTTTAAATCCGTGGGATTCTAAGAATTGTTTTCCTATTTCATCTGCTCTTTCTTGTGTTACACTCTCTGCTTCAATGTTTCTATTGTAATTCATAAATACAACATGTCCACCTTTTTCTGAAATAGAAATTACTAAATTTGGTTCTTGTTCTCCATTTATTTTTACATTAAAGTCATAGGTTACCATATCTGTATTTTCGGATTTACTAGATAAACTAATTTCTTGTACTTTGTCTTGCCCTATAAATTGAGTTGCAATTTCTTGTGCTTGCTGCTCTGTTATATTTTCCCCTGTTAGACCTTTTTTCTCTTTGCTAGTAATATGTTCTGAAAAAGCTCCATCATAAATTAATCCTGAATATTCATGGAAGTTTTCTTCTAAATTACTAAAACTGTCTTTTGAAATGTTACTTACTTCTTGTGCAAATGCAACTGTTCCTTTTTTGGTTAATTCTCCCCAACTAATTCTTCCTTCATTCATATCTGCAGATAGTTGATTTAATGTGTTTTCCAATTCTACGCTATAGCCATGTAATTCTTCTAAATTTTTTAAATCATCTTCTGTAAGTGATTCATTATAAATATTTTTTCTAGATAGAGAATAGCTATAATCACTTACTTGATTTAAAAATTTAGCTGTTTTTTCTAATTCTACACTATCTATTGGAAGTCTTGATAAATACACTTGTGCTAGGTTTGCTTCTCTCCACACATTGGTTAGAGTCTCTGCTCCATGTTCTGGTGTGCTAGAGATAAGGGATTTTGCTAAATATGTTTCTACATTTTGAATATAGTCTACCAACTCATAGAATGCCATATTATATTGATTTTCTGAGGCATTTCTATAATCTACTTGTTTTTTATAAATCCACACTCCCATTGCAATAATAATTGCAAATAGTACTACAATAACACTTAACATGTGTCTATCTTTTAATCTGTTTTTCCAATCTGTTAATTTTTCTGTAATCTTTCCCATTTTCTTACATCCTTGTTTCACAAATTTAGGTTTTTCTATTAAAAGAAGATTCCTATAAACTTCTATTTTTTTCATGTCTTTATTGTCTACGTTTTTATATTTTACTGCTTGCTGTAAATATAAATAATGCTACTTTTCTTACTTGCAAAATCTATGTTTTCCAATTGTTTTTATAAGAGGTCTTGACCAAATCCATTTATTAGTAGCTGTATCTGGATTAAAATAATAAACTGCTCCGCCAGTTGGGTCCCAACCATTTAACGCATCTTGTGCTGCTTTTACTACCGTAGAGTCTTCATCTATTGGTACATTAATTTGGCCATCCGCTACTGCTGTAAATGCTCCTGATTGGTAAATAACTCCTGCAATGGTGTTTGGAAACCTAGAATCTTTTACTCTATTTAAAATAACTGCTCCAACTGCTACTTGTCCTTCATAAGGTTCTCCTCTTGCTTCTCCATTAATGGCTCTTGCTAAAAGTTGTACATCTGAGGTATTTCCTCCTCCTGCTGCTTTTACTTGTTCTTCTGCTCCTAATAGGCTGAAAAGATAAAAAATAGCAATCAATACAAGTACTAGCATAATAAATAAACTGCTTGTTTTTAGAATATTGTAAATTTCTTTTTTTATTTTCATATATTGTCTCCATTCTTTTTTACAAAATATTTTTTCTACTTGTATTTTGTACATTTTTTGTTAAATTATTCATTTTTAAAACAAATACATTGTGCATATTATTTCTTTATGATAAAATGACATAAAAGAACAAATAAAAAAAGAAAGAATAAGTTTATAAATATAGTTTTATATTCTTATTATGTGAGGAAACAACTTTAATGAAAAAAATATTAATTTTTTATGCATCTTATGGTGGTGGACATCTATCTGCAGCCAAATCAATTCAAAATTATTTTTTAGAAAATTATCCTGCTATAGAAACAGAAATGATTGATTGTATGAAATATATTAGCAAGACATTAGAAAAATTAACAACTGGGGCTTATAGAGAAATGGCTAAAAAAGCTCCTAAATTATGGGGAAAAGTTTATTCTGGCTCTGAAAAGGGATTGCTTTCTAAAATTAGTAAAGATAGTAATAAATTAATGGCAAAAAAATTATTTAAATTAATTGAAGAAAAAAATCCAGATTATATTATTTCTACTCATCCATTTAGTAGTCAAATGGTAAGTTTTTTAAAGAAAAAAGGATTGCTTCATTGCAAACTTGCTACTATTATGACTGATTTTGCAATGCACAAGCAATGGCTTATTGGTCACGAATATACAAATTTATTTTTTGTTTCTAATGATTCTATGAAACAAGATTTAATAGCTTATGGAGTTGCTGAAAACAAAATACATGTAACTGGAATTCCTATGTCTAGTAGATTTTTTGAAAGTTTTGACCAAAATAAAATTTATGAAATGTTTGATTTAGATCCTAATAAAAAAGTAATTTTATTTTTTGGTGGAGGAGAATTTGGTTTAGGAAAAGAACGAACTGTAGCTATTTTGAAAGCTTTTTTAGAAAAAGTACCAGATTACCAAATTGTGGCAGCTGCCGGTAAAAATGAGAAAATGAAAGAAGCTTTTGAAAATTTAGTACAAGAATGTCACGCACAAGATAGGGTTCGTGTTTTAGGGTTTACTGATAAAGTGCCAGAATTAATGCATATTGCAAGTATAGTAGTAAGTAAGCCTGGTGGATTAACAACTACTGAAACATTAGCTTGTGAACTTCCTATGATTGTGATTAATCCAATACCTGGACAAGAAGAAGAAAATGCAGAATTTTTGGAACAGAAAGGTGCAGGAGTTTGGATACGCGCTAAAGATAGTCCTGATGAAATTCTAATTTCTTTGTTTAAAGATAATGAAAAGTTGGAAGATATGAAGAAAAATGCTAAATTACTTGCCAAGAAAAATTCTACTAAAGAGATTTGTGAATTGATTTTAAAAAATTAATTGACAATTAAACTTCTCTTCTTCCTTCTAAAGCTTTACTTAAAGTAACTTCATCTGTATATTCTAAATCTCCTCCTACTGGAATTCCATGGGCAATTCTAGTTGCTTTTATTCCTAATGGTTTTACTAATTTAGAAATATACATTGCAGTTGCTTCTCCTTCTACTCTTGGATTCGTTGCTAAAATGACCTCTTTTACTTCCCCTCCCATCAAACGAGAAAGTAATTCTTTAATTTTAATTTCATCTGGTCCTACTCCATTCATAGGGGATATACTACCATGTAACACATGATAAACACCTTTAAATTCATGTGTTCTTTCCATAGCTACCACATCTCGCACATCTTCTACCACACAAATGGTACTATGGTCACGATTAGGGTTACTGCAAATAGGGCATGGGTCTGTATCAGAAATATTATAGCATTGTGAACAATATTTCAAATTCTTTTTAGCATCTAAAATAGCTTGTACAAATTCTTTTGTTTCTTCTTCTGATGCATCTAGAATATGAAAAGCAAGCCTAGCAGCTGTTTTATTTCCAATGCTAGGCAATTTTTCAAATGCTTCTATTAATTTTTCAATGGATGGTGCATAGTAGGATGACATGTTTTAATTCCTCTTTCTTACAATAACAATTTACATTAGGCCTGGAATATTATATTTTCCAAGTTCTTGTGCTTGAGCACTATCTACTTTTCTCAAGGCTTCATTTACACAACTTAATATTAAATCTTGTAGCATTTCTACATCTTCTGGGTCTACTGCTTCTTTTTGAATTTTAATTTCTTTTACTTCTTTTGCTCCAGATACTTTTACATAAACGGCCCCACCACCAGTAGTTGCATCAAATTCCTTGCTTGCAAGTTCTGTTTGTGATTTTTCCATATCTGCTTGCATTTTTTTTGCTTCTTTCATTAATTGGTTAATATTCATTCCACCAAATCCACCCATTCCTGGGAATCCTCTTTTTGACATAATTTTTCTCTCCTTTTAATTTATATTAATTTAAATTTTTTCTTTTAAGAATCTATTACATTCACATCAATGCCTAGTTCTTCTACTGCTTTTTCCTGTGAATTTTCTAATTTTTGTTTTAAACTTGGATCTTGATAGTCTAATAATTTAATTCTCATTTCTTTTCCACATTCTATAGATACAAGTCTTGTTAATTCTTGAATATTTTCTGGTTTTTCCATAATGCTTTTTACAAAAGGGGTAAGTCCGCCTTGAAAAACAATTCCTACTGTCATATCATTTAGCATGGTGGCTACTGTATTTAACAAGTTACTAGCTAATAACATTTTTCTTTGCTGTTTTAGTTCTTCTATTACTTTAGGCCAAAATGGTAATTTTTCTACTTGTACATTATTTACTTGTTCTATTCCCACTTTTCCTATATTTGGATTTATTTTCACTTGTTTTTTACTGTTTTCTGCATTTTGACTTGTTCCATTTTGTATTTGTTCACTACTTGAATCGATTTTTACTGCAATTTTTCCCGAGTTTATTTTGTCTTCTAACATGTTCAATCTTTGTACAATATCTTCTAGTCCTGTTCCTTTACTACTCTCTTCTGAATGGCAAAGTTTTATCATTGCTACTTCAAATAATACTGTTTTTTGAGAAGACCATTTCATATCGTTTTCTAATTGTGATAATGTATAGATAATTTGCAATAATCTTTCTTTTGAAATTTGCTTAGATAATGCATCTATTTGTTTTAGCTCTTCTTCATTATATATCTCTAATTTTCCACAAGTTTTAAATACCAAAATATCTTTTGCGTATTTAATTAATTCCCATAAAAGATTTTGTAAATCTTTTCCTTCATTATTCACTTCTTCTACCGTTTTTAATACATCTTCTACATGATATTCTATAATAGCCTGCATAATGCGAGATACAAAAGTTAATTTTGGAATACCTACTAAATCTTTTACTAAATCCTCATCAATTTTTTCGTTTCCTTCTTGTAAACATCTTTCCAAAATACTTAGGGCATCCCTCATAGCACCTTCTGCTAAAACGGCAATAATTTTTAGAGCTTCTTTGGTAATTTCTATTTTACTTTCATCACATACATATTGCAATCTTTTGCTAATATCTTCATTGGAAATCTTTTTAAAATCAAATCTTTGGCACCTAGAAAGAATAGTTGCTGGTAATTTTTGTGGTTCTGTAGTTGCCAAAATAAATTTTACATGAGAAGGTGGTTCCTCTAGTGTTTTTAATAAAGCATTAAAAGCTCCTGTGGATAACATATGAACCTCATCAATAATATATACTCTATATTTTGCTAAGGTTGGTAAAAAGTTTACTTCATCACGAATGGCTCTAATATCGTCTACACTATTATTAGAAGCCGCATCCATTTCTACAATATCTGTTAAAGAACCTGCAAGAGCTGCTTTACAAATTTCACATTCATTACAAGGTTCTCCATCTTGTGGATTTAAACAGTTCACTGCTCTTGCCAAGATTTTAGCAGTAGTAGTTTTACCTGTTCCTCTTCCTCCATTTAGTAAATATGCATGCCCCACTCTACCTGCTATAATTTGATTACGTATGGTTCTAGTAATATGTTCTTGCCCTACCATATCTTCAAATCTTAGTGGTCTAAATTTTCGATATAAAGCGGTATATGCCATATTTCCACCTCGTTTTTTCATAAAATGATGGTATGATTTTTTTATTTGGTCACTCTATGGAGAATAAAGTTCACACAGGAGTATCTGCTTATTGCTGCTTCCTTCCGGATCTGACAAGGTTCACAGGCTCCTATTGATTTATTCTCCATACAGTGGCCAAGTTTTCAAATCATACCATTTGCATTATATACTGTTTTTTTATTTTTATCAAGTTTTTTAAGATAAAATTGTACAAAAATCAATGTTTTTGTTGTTTTTCTTTTTTGTTATTTAATAAAATGAATTTAAACTATTTTACTCTTTTAAATATAATATCACTCATATCTGTTTTTTCAAAATAGCAGTTTGCTTCTTCTCCTAAAGTTCCTGTTGGTAAGTCTAATGTAATGTTAGCTTGATATTTATTTTGTGTAGTTTCAATTAAAAGGTCAAATGAAACACTAAATTGTATTTCTTCTTTACTTGCTTCTATTTTTTTTAGTAAAGTACCGTCATGTGCAATTTGTTTGTCTTTATCAGAAGAATAATTTCCTATAGCAGTATTAGCAAATCTTACAACTATGCTACCACCTTTACTGCCAATTTCTAAATTGGTAGTACTACTTTGACTTGCTCCTTTGTAAGTCAAACTATCTTGTACTAAAAATTGCTCATCATAATTAAATAATCTACCTGCTTCACTATTTGGCATATAGGTTTGAATGTTTCCTTTTTGCGGCGCTTGTATAACTTGAATATTACTAATTGTTACATTTTTAATTAATAAATCTTCTTCTACTTCTCTATTGGTATTTTGGTCAATATAAAAATAAACATCATTATTTTGATTAATACTAAAATCCCATTTTCGATCGCTTTTTTCATTTTCTTGTCCTTCTGCAGAGCCTACAACAACTATTTTAGAAAGAGTAAAAGGCATATTAGTTTCTCCTTCTACTTCATATTTCATAATAACGATACCTACAAATACAAGAATTAATACTAAAATAGATATTGCTACTACTAATTTAATGGTTTGTTTTTTTTCCTGTGTAATCAAAATTTTTCCTCCTGTTTTTTATTTTGGCGGAGCGAGTGGGATTCGAACCCACGTGGCACTTTATGGGTGCCTAATTGATTTCGAGTCAACCTCGTTATGACCACTTCGATACCGCTCCAATTATTTCTTTTTGCATATTAACTTTAAAAAAATTTCTCTATTGATTTATATGTTTTTTATTTTTACTTTTTCTTAAATTTTTAAAAAAATCTTTTAATATTTTTTCGCACTCTTCTTGCATGATTCCTGTTTCTATTTCCACATGATGATTGAAAGGATAATCTTGTAAAAGATTTAAAACAGAGCCACAAGCACCTGTTTTTTCATCCATTGTTCCAATGTATACTTTTTTTAATCTGGCTTGAATTAAAGCACCTGCACACATACTACATGGCTCTAACGTAACATACATTTCACAATCTGCTAATCTCCATGCTTTTAATTTTTTACTTGCTTTTTGAATAGCAAGTATTTCTGCATGTTTCGTGGTATCTAGCTTGTCTTCTTTTTCATTATATGCTCTTGCAATTATTTTATGATCTTTTACAATAACAGCACCTACTGGTATTTCTTCTTGGTCATAAGCTTTTTTTGCTTGTTTTAGAGCTTCTTTCATGAATTTTTGTTTTTCGTCCATGCATTCCTCTTTCCATGGACCTCTTTTTTACCGTAATCAAATATTGCTATTTTTAAATTAAGTGGTGTGCCTAGCGGGAATTGAACCTGCGACCTCTCGCTTAGGAGGCGAGCGCTCTATCCAACTGAGCTATAGACACATATATAGATCCATAACGCAAAATGATTATACTATGATTTGATTTTTTTTTCAAGTTTAAAAAAACAAAGTAGACTACTTTTTGTTGAAATTTATTTTAATATACTCCCTCTTGGTCTACTTTGTAATTCTTATAATAATTTATTTTTACATGAATATTTATCTAATATTAACAATACGTTTTATGTTGTTTTAATATTTTTGATACATACTTAATAATCTTATTCTTACTTTGTTATAAAATTTTGTAAATAATTTTTTATGTATTTTTATCATGGCTCTTTCCCATAAATTAAATTCGTTTGTAAAATCTTCAATTTTCATATTATATCCTTTCATTTTTTCTTGCAAAAGATGACATAATATGTTATACTACAAGTACATATTATATCTTGTTTTGCAAGATATTTTATTAAGAGATAGTTTTCCCTATAGTGCGTGGGCTATCTCTTTTTTGTTCAATATAATATTTCTCTTAAAACTTTTAAAACGACTAAATTTATTTTACTATTTTCTTTTCCTTTTTTCAATCTTTTTTCGACAAAAAGTATAATTCTTCTTTGGTTTTATGTCGAAAAATGCTTTTTGAGAAAATTTTTTCGACATTTCTTCCAGAGATTGGAATTTCATTTTATGCTTGTGTTAGCATTATATAATAGATAAAGAGAAAATATGAAATATAATTTTTAAATTAAAAAACAAATTCCAACCATTAGAGCCATAAAAAGGTCTCATATTAATGGTTGGAAAGTGTAATTTTACTTTTATATTTTTATGTGGTTTTTAATGTAACATCACTAGTTCCACAATTATAAAACATGTCTTCTGAATTTGTTACATTTTGCGTTGTCCATCCGTTTCCTACATAAATTGTTGTTAAATTGCTAGAACCATAGAACATTCCACGCATGTTTGTTACATTACTTGTATTAAAACTACTTATATCTAGACTTGATAAACTCTGACATGCATAAAACATGACTTCCATAGTTGTTACATTACTTGTATCAAAATTTTCTAACCCTTTTATTTCTGTTACTTCATACATATATGCAAACATATAAGCCATATTAGTAACCTTACTTGTATTAAAACTACTTAAATCTAAAGTTGTTAGGACTTGGCAATCATCAAACATTGCTCTCATATTTGTTACATTACTTGTTTTAAAATTACTTATATTTAAATCTAATAACTTCTGACATGCTGTAAACATGCATTCCATAGTTGTTGCACTACTTGTATCAAAATTTTCTAACCCTTTTATTTCTGTTACTTCATACATATATGCAAACATATAAGCCATATCCGTAACTTTACTTGTATCAAAATTACTTACATCTATAGTAGTTAAGGTTCGACAAAAATCAAAAATTCCTCTCATATTTGTTACATTATTTGTTTTAAATTTACTTACATCTAAGCTTTTTAGATTATGACATTGATAAAACATACATGCCATATCTGTTACATTACTTGTATCAAAATTTTCTACTCCTTTTATTTCTGTTGTTGCAGTCATGTAAGCAAACATATAAGCCATATTGGTTACTTTACTCGTATTAAAATTACTTACATCTAAATTAGTTAAACTTTCGCAAAAATCAAACATTGCTCTCATATTTGTTACACTGTTTGTTCTAAAGTTACTGATATCTAAATTGGTTAGTTTCGTACAATATAGAAACATACTATTCATATCTATTACTTTACTAGTATTAAAATTAGTTACATCTAAACTGGTTAAACTTTTACACTGCCCAAACATTCCTCTCATATCGCTTACATTATTTGTTACGAATTCACTTACATCTAGGCTTTCTAGATTTTGACAATAATAAAACATACATGCCATATCTGTTACATCATTTGTATTAAAGCTTTTTAAATCTAAATTAGTCAAACTACTACAATAAGCAAACATATACTTCATATCTGTTACATTGCTTGTATTAAAGTTTTCTATTCCTGTTATTTCTGTTAATTGATTACAATTAGCAAACCAACAGGCTGTACTAGTTGGCTTTATTTCATCTAAAATTTTAACTTTTGTTATTGTTCCTACATCTGCTGCCCATGGAGTATTTACAGTTATAGAGCTTCCATCTTCTCCCACTTCATATGTATACTCTTGTCCCTTAATATCTCCATATGCTTTTAACACGTTTTTTCCTTCTACTGGCTCACTTGTATTACTAAATGTTAAGGTTCCATCATCATATAAAAATACATAAATGTCTCTACTTCTATCTGTTAATTCTTCATCTAATTCGGCTATTAGGCTATTTAATTCTTCTTGGTCATCAGCAATGGCATTTTCCCATGTATTTTTTGCTTCTTGCGCACTCCTAATAATACCATTTTCTCCTACTATCATATTTATTGTAATTCCTGCTAAGATGAGAATTATAATAATGGTTACCACTAATGCTACTAAGGTTATTCCTTTTTCTTTTATATTAACTTTTCTTTTTTGCATCTTATTTTTTCTTCCTTTTTCGACTTTCTTTTTCTCTTGTATTTTTCCCATGTTTTTTCCTCCTTATGTTTTTCTTTATTTTTTCTCAATTTTTACTTTTTATTCTTCATTTGATTAATTTTTTCTATTGTTTTATTTCATTATACTAATTTTTTATTTCAATGTAAAGAAAAATTTAAGATGAATTATGCTTTTTGTTGCATAATCCATCTTTTAAATTATGTATTTTTAAATATAATTTTTGTACAGCAAAAAAAACTAAATTTTCTTTAGCTCTTGGCTTAAATACTAGCTCTCTCTCTCTCTCTCTCTCTTACTATTTCAGTACTTTCAAGCATTTTTACTCTTCTCCTTCGCTTTTTCTGCATCAATTATATCAATATCTTTTTTACTTTTCAAGTACTTTTTTCTTTCTAATAAGCATGTTGAAACTCATTATCTTTTATGCTATTATATTAAATAGGTGATACATTATGGAAGAATTAGATAAATATTGGGACAAAATACACTTAAAATATACTTCAACTTATGATGAATGGTTAAATAAATATATAAATCTATTTAAAAAAGATAATTTCATTATTGAATTAGGTTGTGGTAGAGCATATTGTAGTAACTTTCTATTAAGGAATGGATTTCATAATATTATCGCCTGTGATTTTTCAAATGAGGTACTAAACATTGTTAATACAGAAAATCCTAATTTGAAAACAATGTTATTTGATATGAGTACAGGTTTACCATTTAAAGATTCTTCTATAAATATAATAATAGCAGATTTAAGTTTACATTATTTCTCTTCTGCCACAACCAAATATATTTTTAATGAAATTCATAGAGTATTAAAGGATAATGGATATTTAATTGGAAGGGTTAATTCTGCTAACGATAAATTCCATATTCCTAATAATGCTCAAGAACTAGAAAAGAACTTTTATTATGATGGCAATATTTATAAGAAATTCTTTGAAAGAAAAGATTTTGATTCATTGTTTAAAAACTTTAAAATTTGCAATATAGAAGAAAAATATATGGATAGATATGAAAAGCCCAAAATTCTATGGGAATTTTGCATAGAAAAATTATGAAGAAAAATTTCTTTTTGACAATAGATGTTAAAAAATAGAAAGAAAAATCAAGAAAATCAAGCAAAAAAAATTAAAAATAAAGCATAATGTAGAAGAGGTAAAAAATGCAAAGAATTTTAAGTTATTTACGAAAAGCAGTAGAAAATTATGAAATGATTGAAGAAGGAGATAAAATTGCAGTTGGTTTATCGGGTGGAAAAGATTCATTTACTTTATTAATGGGATTAAAAGCTCTTCAGAGATTTTATCCAAAACACTTTGAACTAATGGCTGTTAGTGTTAACCCTGGATTTGATTTTTTTGACTCTACTTTTTTAGATCAAAGATGTAAAGAAATTGGTGTACCTTATATAGAAGAACAATCCCATATTAAGGAAATTGTATTTGATATTCGCAAGGAAAAAAATCCTTGTTCTTTGTGTGCTAATTTACGTAGAGGGATTTTAAATTCTGTTGCCATTAGGGAAGGTTGCAATAAAATTGCATTAGGGCATAATGAAGATGATGCTTTAGAAACTTTTCTACTAAATTTTTTATATGCTGGCAACCTTTCTACTTTTGCCCCAGTTAGTTATATGGATCGTTCTAAAATTACTTTAATTAGACCTTTAATCCATACTCCAGAAAAAGAAATTAAGAAATTTATTAGAAGAAATAATATAACAGTAATGCCTAAAGTATGCCCTATGGATGGAATCTCTAAAAGAGAGGACATGAAAAATATGATTTTTGAATGGGAAAAACAAATTCCAACCATTAGAGCCAATATGACAGGTGCCATAAAAAGAGCTCATATTAATGGTTGGAAAGAAAATTAAATATCTATATTAAAAAGTAATAGAACTGTCTTTTTCAATTTTTAAAACCTTTCCCCTTTTGGACAGCTGTAACTCGGCATAAAGCCTCGAACAACTGTCACAATGGTCGCCCACGCAAGGCCTTAAAAATTTCAAAAGACAGTTCTATTACTTTTTTAGTACATTTTGTATTTTAGGATACTTTCTTTTTTATTTCATTCTCTAATTCTTCTAGCTTAGCTTCTGCATCTTCTAAACTGCTTCCTTTTACTCCCATATAGAACTTAATCTTTGGTTCCGTTCCAGATGGACGTACACAACACCATGTATCATTTTCCAATTCATAATATAGAACATTGGATTTAGGAAGATTGGTTGGTGTTTCTTCTCCGGTTTCTTTAGAATAAATTACTTGTTTTTCATAATCTCCAATAGATAATACTTTTTGCCCAGCAATTTCTTGTGGAGAAGCTTTTCTCATATTTTCCATCATTTCTTTTATTTTTTGTGCTCCTTCTGCTCCTTTTAGAGTGATAGAAAATTGCTTTTCTCTGTAATATCCATATTTTTTATACATTTCTTGCATTGCATCCCACAATGTCATATTTTTTTGTTTATAATAGCATGCTGCTTCACACAATGTCATAACAGCTACAATTCCATCTTTGTCCCTTGCATGTGTTCCTATAATACATCCATAACTTTCTTCATAAGAATATAAACAAATATATTCATTATTATTTTCTTCAAAATTACGAATAATTTTAGCAATATTTTTAAATCCTGTTAGGGTAGAAAATAATTTTACTCCATAAGCTTTTGCAATAGCATCTGTTAAATTGGAAGATACAATTGTTTTAATAACAGCACCATTTTTAGGTAAGGTCCCATTAGCCTTTTTTTGAGATAAAATATATTCTGCAATTAAGTTTCCTGTCATGTTACCATTAAAAGCAATATATTCATTGGTTTTTGTATCTTTTACATACATACCTAATCTATCTGCATCTGGGTCATTTGCTAAAACCAAATCTGCATCTTTTTCTTTTGCTAATTTTAAAGCAAGTGTAAATGCTTTTGGATCTTCTGGATTTGGATAATCCACTGTTGGAAAGTTTCCATCTGGTTTTTCTTGTTCTGGTACTACATATACGTTTTCAAATCCTAATTTTTTTAAAATAGTTTGTACAGGAATATTTCCTGTTCCATGTAATGGTGTATATACAATTTTTAAATCTTTTTGCATTTCATCTATTGCTTTTTGATTTACCACTAGTTTTTGCAATTCTTCCATATACCTTTCGTCAATTTCTTGTCCTATGGTATGGTATAATCCTTTTTCGATTGCTTCTTGTTTTTCCATTGTTTTTACACTAGCAAAACTTGTTATTTCATTTACTTTTTGAATGATTTCTTTATCGGTTGGTTCTACAATTTGTGCTCCATCTTCCCAATATACTTTATACCCATTATATTCTGGTGGATTGTGGCTTGCTGTAACAACAATTCCTGCTATACATCCTAATTCTCTTACTGCAAAGGATAGCTCAGGTGTTGGTCTTAAAGACTCAAAACGATAAGTTTTAATTCCATTAGCATTTAAACATAGAGCTGCTTGCTCACTAAATTCTGGAGACATTCTTCTAGAATCATAAGCAATTGCTACTCCTCTTTCTTGTCCGTTCTTTTCTATAATATAGTTTGCTAATCCTTGAGTTGCTTTTGTTACAGTATATTTATTCATTCGGTTAGTACCAATTCCTATTACTCCTCTTAAACCAGCTGTTCCAAATTCTAGATCTTTATAAAATCTATCTTCTATTTCCTTTTCATTACCTGCTATTGCTTTTAATTCTTGTTTATCTTCTTCCGAAATAACAGGGTCTTGAAGCCATTTTTCGTATTTTTCTTGATATGTTTCCATTTTTTTCTCCTTATTTACAATTTCTATTTTGTATCATCTTAAAATATTATTCATTATCAATTTTTATGAATTTATCTCTTTCTATTATCTATTTTACTCATGATAGATTTTAATTAATCTACATGATAATATGCTTTATATAATTCTCTTGCAGTTTCTGGACTATCTTTTCCAGTTGCATTTTTTACAGGGGCAAATTCTTCTTCACGTTTTACACGAAATACCAACATTTCTGGTACAAAAGAAAATATATCAAATAAAAAGGTTTCAAATTTATAAGCATTTGGTTCTGTTGGCTCTACTATGTTTCCTTCTTTATTTTTATATTTTGCTTTTTTAAAAGCAATATGGTATGGTAATTTTTGTGTACTAATTTTTTCTAACAAATCAATATGGAATTGATGATTAATAATATTAGAATCACCTAATAAAAATCCTCCTGTTTCATCTGTAGCTTCTGCTAATTCTTTTGGAACTTCTGTATATTCAATAACACTTGGTTTACCATCTTTTTTACAGAAAACTCCTACTTTTTCATCTGCATAAGCTTTTACTACACTTTTGCTAGCAGCAATAGCATTTTGTTTTATTTGCAATCCTAAGAAAACAGGGTCTACTAGTTTAGCAAGTACATTATCTACTCCTGTAATTAAAACTCTTTCAATTCCTTGTTGTTTCATTTGGTAGATAACACCATTATTTACCATAGATTCAAATACTCCTCCATGTCCATCAGGAGCTAATTTGATCATACCTTCTTCATCTAGTAAAATTTTTCCTTGTGTATCTAGCATTGGCATTTTTCCTTGTATAAAAAAATGTACCGCTTCTTTTGGATAATGAAAATATTCATTTTTTTCGAAAAATGCAATAGTATCTTGATTGTTCTCATCACTTGTCATTAAATACCATGGAATAGCAACATGGTACTTTTCTTTTGCTTCTTTTAATCTATCACACAATAATTCAAAAATAGATTTATGAGAAGCAAGTCCAATATCGTAGGTTCCTTTTGGCCCTGAATGTCCAAGCCTTGTACCTTGTCCTCCTGCCATAGTAACTACAGCTACCTTTCCTTGTTTAATTGCTTCTTCTCCTAATTTTTCATATTCTTCTAATTCTGAATTGATTAATTGATCTTTTGCAACATAAGGAATTGGCTCAATTTTGCTATCTGCAAAAGAAGGCTTTGTTTTAGTACTTTCATATAAGTTTTTTAATTGCTCAAAATTTAGTGTTAAAACTTCATCTAGTAATTGATTTTGCTTTTCTTTTGAAAGAGTATCATAAAAGTCTAATACTTGTTCTTGATTGTAATTTTTTAGTATTTCTTTTACTTTTAATAATTTTTCTTCCATAAAATATTTCCTTTCTTTTTTGTTTATATCTTATATTAAAAAAATTTTTTAGTCAATTTTTTAGTAAAAATTTTAATATTTATTGATAAATAAAAAGTTAATTTCATATTTTCTTACATTTTTCATTGTCAAGGAACAATTTTTACTCATTAGCACCTACCACCTTTTTAGTTTCTACTTTCTCTCCTCTGTGGTATCCTTCAAATACTTCTTCTATTTCTTTTTCCCCTGATGTATTTAACACTTTATCATGTGCATCTAAAATTTCCATAATGTGATTATTAAATTCCGTTACTTCAAACAAATTAATAATTTTTATAGATTGTACATTCGATTTTTTAAACCATTTCTCAATATTTTGATTTTGTACTTCCATATAATTTTGACAACCATTAATTAAAATTACATTTTCTCCTTGTGTTTGCAAATTTTCTAATTTCTTTTCAATATCTGAATATTTTTTACCATTTATACTTGTCCAAGATATATTTAAAATAGCATTTTTATTTTTTAAATTTAATTTTTCTACTAAAGTTTTAATATGTTCTTCCATACCTTTTTCTAATACTGTTACGATTTTTGCATTTTTCTCAATTTTATGGCTAATATAGGGTAAAATCATTGTTGCTAAGTGCCAATCACTTACATAAAAACTACATAGTTTTTCCATTTTCTTATCTTCCTTTTTCATTTGAATACCCCCTGTTTTATTTTCCTTATGGTAAATTTTACCATTTTAAATTTTAAAAATCAAGTATTTTCTAGTAGAATCGTACGTGTTTATTCGACAATTAAAAATATTTTTTTGCAATGTATAAATTTTTTAAAATCTGTTAATAATTGTATTAAATAAAAATATTTGAGATACGGAGGAAAAATATGAAACTTTTCAAAAATTTAATGAATTCTGTTAAAATAAAACAAATTTTAGTTATTTTATTGTTATTAACACTTTTTACTTTTGTTAGTGCTATTTCTTATGTAAATGCAGTATCAGAAGATATTGCCAATAGTGTTTTTCGTTTACATGTTATTGCAAATAGTGATTCTAAGGAAGATCAAGATTTAAAATTGAAAGTGCGTGATAAATTGCTTTCTTATATGAATAATCTTTCTAAAAATTGTTCTTCTAAGGAAGAAGTAGTAGAAATGGCAAATTCTCATAAGGAAGATCTAAAAGAAATTGCCGAGCAAGTAATAAAAGAAAATGGCTTTGATTATGAAGTAGATGTGCAAATAGGAGATGCAACTTTTCCTACTAAAACTTATGGAGACATCTCTCTTCCTGCCGGAAATTATGATGCTTTAAAAGTAAAAATTGGAAAAGCAGATGGTCAAAACTGGTGGTGTGTTATGTTTCCTCCTCTTTGTTTTGTAGATGTTAGCTCAGGAATTGTTCCTGATAGTTCTAAAGAGGAATTAAGAGAAAATTTAAATGAGGAAGAATATGATTTAATTAGTGAAAATAATGACCAAGAAATTAATTTTAAGTTTAAATTAGTAGAGTTTTTTCAAAATTTAAAATTAGGATTACAGTAAAATAAAATGCTATTCTTCTTTTAAAAAGCTGTCCTAAAATAAAGCTAAATTTATTTAATAAAAATATTAGAATTGTCTTTTGAAATTTTTAAGGCCTTGCGTGGGCGACCATTGTGACAGCTGTTCGAGGCATTTATGCCGAGTTACAGATGTCCAAAAGGGGAAAGGTTTTAAAAATTGAAAAAGACAATTCTAATGTTTAGTTATACATTTGTAATATTTTAGGACAGCTTTTTACCTACTTAAAGCATTTAAACTAAGGATGGACTTGCCAAATTGGAGAAACTATGGTATAAAATGGTTGAAAGATAATCGTAAATTAATTTTTTGGGGGTAATTTATTTTGGATAAATTAGTAATTAATGGACCAACAAAACTAAAAGGTGAAGTTACCATTAGCGGAGCAAAAAACGCAGCTGTTGCCATTTTACCTGCTACATTATTAATTGATGGTGTTTGCACAATCGATAATTTGCCAGATATTAGTGATGTAAAAATGTCTTGTAAAATTTTAGAAGAATTAGGAGCTAAAATTACCTGGATTACAGATCATGAAATAGAAATTGATACCAGAAATATTTCTTGTACCAAAGCTCCTTTAGATATGACTAGTAAATTTAGAGCTTCTTATTATTTATTAGGTTCTTTATTAGGAAGATGTAAAAGTGCCGAAGTTGGTCTTCCAGGTGGTTGTAATTTAGGAGCAAGGCCAATTGACCAACATATTAAAGCTTTTGAAGCATTAGGTGCTAAAGTAGATGTTGCACAAGGAAAAATAACTGCAAAAGTAAAAAAATTAGTAGGTACTTCTATTTATATGGATATTGTTTCTGTAGGAGCTACGATTAATGCTATTTTAGCAGCTGTGTTATCAGAGGGAACTACTACAATTGATAATGCTGCCAAGGAGCCTCATATTGTTGACGTTGCTAACTTTTTAAATACCATGGGAGCAGATATTCGTGGTGCAGGTACAGATGTAATTAAAATTAATGGTGTAAAATCCTTACACGGAAATGTTACTTATTCTATCGTGCCAGATCAAATAGAAGCAGGAACTTTTATGATGGCTGCTGTAGCCTCTAGAGGTGATATTTTAATTAAAAATTGTATTCCAGAGCATTTAGATTGTATTACTGCTAAAATTATAGAAATTGGTGGGAATGTTGAAGATTATGGTGATTCTCTTCGTGTTAGTATGAATAAAAGACCAACTAAGGCTACAGTAAAGACTTTACCATATCCAGGTTTTCCAACAGATATGCAACCACAAATTGGAGTAACACTTTCCATTGCGGATGGAACTAGTGTGATTCATGAAAGTATTTGGGATTCTAGATTTCAATATACTTTTGAATTAAACAAAATGGGTGCTAAAATTACGGCACAGGGAAAAACTGCTATGATTGAAGGAGTAAAAAGTTTAAGTGGTGCACCGGTTTATGCTACAGATTTAAGAGCAGGTGCTGCTTTAATTATTGCAGGAATTATTGCCAATGGGGAAACACAACTTTATAATATTGAACATATTGATAGAGGATATGAAAATATAGAAGAAAAATTTAGAAAATTAGGTGCAAATATTCAGAGAGTAACAGAAGAATAGCAAAGGATGAAAACAATGTTTAAATTTTGTAGTTTATATAGTGGTAGTAGTGGAAATAGTTTATTTGTAGAGACACCACACACCAAACTTTTAATTGATGCAGGAGAAAGTGCTAAGAAGATTGAAACTGCATTAAATAGTATTTCGGTTGATATTCATGATATTGATGCCATTTTAGTAACTCATGAACATTCTGACCATATTAAAGGGTTAGCCACACTTTCAAAAAAATTTAATTTGCCTGTATATGCCAATTCTGAAACATGGGATGCTATGCCAGAAGTATTAGAAAAAGTGCAAGAAGAAAATAAAAATTTATTTTCTCCTAATGAAAATTTTGATATTGGAGAATTAAAAATTTTGCCTTTTTCTATTCCACATGATGCTGCAAACCCTTGTGGTTTTAATATTTATTATGAAAATCAAAAGATTAGTATTGCTACTGATATTGGACATATGAATTCTACTATTATTAAAAATTTAGAAGGCAGTTCTTTTATTTTATTAGAATCTAACTATGACCCTGCTATTTTAAAATGTTCTAAATATCCTTATTCTTTAAAACAAAGAATTGCTGGACCAAATGGACATTTATCTAATGAAGCTGCCGGAAAAACAATTTCTTATTTACTAAAATCTGGTCTAAAAAACGTAATGCTTGGACACTTAAGTAAAGAAAATAACTTTCCAGAGCTTGCTTATCAAACAGTAGTAGATGAACTTTGTGTTCAAAATTTTAATGCAAATGAAATTAAAATTGGAATAGCAAACCGTTCTTTACCAAGCTCTATTGTTAATTTAGAAGGATAAATTTTTATTACATATATGAATTTAAAGGATTATTTTTATGTTACATATTACTTTAATTTGTGTAGGAAAATTAAAAGAAGATTATTTAAAAAGTGCAATATTAGAATATTCTAAAAGACTTTCTAAGTATTGCATTTTAAATGTTGTGGAATTACCAGATGAAAAAGTGCCTACTGTATTAAGTCAAGCTGAAAAAGAAAAAATTATTCAAAAAGAAAGTGATTCTATTAAAAATCATATTCCAGAAAATAGCTATGTGATTGCTTTGGATTTAAAGGGAAAGCAATTTTCTTCTGAAGAATTTTCACAAAAAATAGAAAAAATTACTTTTTCCCATTCCCATATTACTTTTTTAATAGGTGGAACACTTGGTATGTCACAAAAATTATTAGGCTCTTGCCATGAATTAATTTCTTTTTCGAAAATGACTTTTCCTCATCAATTAATTCGTGTATTTTTATTAGAGCAATTATTTCGTAGTTTTAAAATTCAAAATCATGAAACTTATCATCATTAATATTGGAATTGTAGAAGAGATTTTAAAAGAAAAAATAGATAAATTGGGGGCACTACCTAATTTTGTTCTCGCAATAGAAGTCCTAAAAGATAGAAATCTTACGAGATAGAAATTTTAATATATAGGGGAATATATATGAATGTAAGAAAAAAATCTCTTCTACAAAAATAAAATCATAAATTATACTTTCAAGATTAAAATAATATAAAATTATAAATAATCTTAAAATTTTTTCATATAAAAAATTATATTTTTCTAATTTCTTATATTTTATTGTAATTTTTCAATTATTCTATTGAAATTTTTTTTAAGATTTGTTTGGCTAATATTTTAGAAATAAAATATCTTAGAAACAAAAATAAAGAAATAAAAAATAAAATTTGAATTAACATGATTGTCCTTTCCAGTTATATTGTATTATTCAAATTAAAATAAATTCTTTTAGTTGGTAATTTTTATACCGTAAAAAAGTAATTTTTATTTTGTTCTTTAACTAAATTTATCTTACTACCATTTCCTTTATTTGTCAACAAAAACTTCAAGACATAATTTGACAAATTATGACAGAAGCAATCATTCCTGCTAGATCTGCAAGTAAAGCAGCTGCTAGCACAAAGCGAATTTTCTTTATTTTTACGCATGCTGTATAAATAGCAATTGTATAAAAAGTAGTTTCAGTTGACCCCATAATAGTTGAAGTAATCATTCCAATTACATTATCTACCCCATATTGTTTCATAATGTCTACTGCAATTCCCATAGAAGCACTTCCAGAAATTGGTCTTAGCATTGCTAAAGGCAAAATTTGGCTTGGAATTTTTAAAAAGTTAGTAATAGGAGAAATAAAATGAATAATAGCTTCTAAAACACCAGAAGTGCGAAGTAAACCTACTGCTAAAAAAATGCCAAGTAAAGTAGGAAATAGTCCTATTACAATTTCCATTCCCTCTTTTGCTCCATCTAAAAAAATATCAAACACTTTCTTTTTTTCTTTTAGTCCATATAAAATAATTCCTACAATTACCATTGGAATTGCTGCTGCTGATAAAAAATTTACAATTTGCATATTTTTTAAAACCTTTTCATTAAAATTTTAGTTGCTGTAATACCTACTACTGCTGCAATAATAGTAGCTATCCAAACTTGCAGAATAATGCCACTTGGCGAGCTAGAACTTAATGAACTACGTATTGCAATTACATTAGTAGGTATTATTTGTAAAGATGCAGTATTTAGTACAATAAACATTGCCATAGAATTGCTTAATGTATCTTTTTTAGGGTTTTCTTTTTGCAATGTCTTCATGGCTTTTAAACCTAACGGAGTTGCTGCATTTCCTAGCCCTAATAAATTAGCTACTATATTAATAGAAATTTCTTCTTGTGCTTGCTTCTGATTTTTTAATTCTGGAAATAAAAAGCGCATAAAAGGTCTTAAAGCTTTGGTTAGTTTTTCCATTAAAGTAGTTTGTTTGGCAATTTGCATAACTCCATTCCATAAACAAATGGTTCCAAAAAAAGTTAAAGTTAATTCTACAGCAGAGGCTGCAGAGTCAAAAATACCATTACTTACATTTTGAATATTACCAGAAAAAAAAGCATATACAATGGAAACTACAATAAAAATAGGCCAAATAATATTAAGCACTTTTTCACCACATTTCTAAGAAAGATTCTAGTTCATCTTATTCTGTTTTTCTTTTTTTATGACTTGTTTTTATCCTTTGTTCTATATGTTTTATTGTCTTTCGACATTTTTTTCACACTTTTTCATAAAAAATTACAAAATCTGTTAATTTTCTATTCTTTTTATTGCATTATCGTTGCATTTATGTTATCATTAATTATGATGAATTTGTCGAAAAATGTTGTTTTAAGGAGGATATAGTTTGAAAGAAAAATTTATAAAAATAAAACCAAAATAATAGAAAAAGGGCATA
>CABUKD010000023.1 GCA_902492105.1 uncultured Clostridium sp. | reverse complement strand
ACTGTAGAATATGCTTATAATTATTATAAAGATAATCAATGCTTAATATAGCATTGATTTTTAAATAAAATTAGCAAACGGAGGTTTTTATGGCAAAAAAAACTAATTATACTAAAAATGGATTTGAATATTACAGGTTAACAAAAACAATAGCACATAAAGCAGATGGAACGCCTATCAAAAAAGAATTTTACGGATTATGTAAGGCTGAGGCAGAGGAAAAAGCAGAAAAATATATTAATGATTTAAAACTTGGACTTGTTAATAATGGAAAATCGCTTACTATCAATACTCTATTTCCAAAATGGCTAATGGAAACTAAAAAGAATGAAGTCAAACCTACTACTTTTGAGAAATATGAAGGTCTATATAGAAATTATATAAGTAAAAACATAATTTCAGATATACCAATTTCAGAAGTAAAGTCTTTAACAGTACAAAAATTTTATAATAATTTAAGCAAAAAACAAAACAAGAATGATACATTAATAAGAAGTGTTCATAAATTACTTAGAAACTTTTTTGACTATGCCGAAAAAGAAGGATATATTATTAAAAATCCATGTTCTAATATTTCACTTCCAAAAACTAAAAAGACAGTAGATGAAATTATCGAAAAAAAATCGACTAAATTTAAATATTTTTCAGAAAAAGAAATTCCTGAATTGATAAAATTATTTGATGGATATAATATTCAGCCTCTTATAATATTTGCATTAGGTACTGGAATGAGAAAAGGAGAAATATTTGGTTTGCAATGGAATGACATCAACTTTGAAGAAAAACAGATATATGTAAAACACAATTTAACATATACACCAGAAATAACAGAAATCGGAAAAAGAGAATATAAAACAATACTACAAACTCCTAAGAGTAATAATTCTATTAGAATAATACCTATGTCTAATAAGATTTATGAATTATTAAAATCATTACCTCGCAACTCTGAATATGTTTTTAGTAGTTCAAAAACTCATACTCATTTTGGTATTAAGTGGACTGAGAAAGTATGGAACAAAAAAACAAAGGGAACAAAATTTGAAGATAGAACATTTCACGACTTACGACATACATTTGCAACAATGCTTCTTTTAAAAGGAGCTAATTTAATTCAATTAAAAGAATTGCTTGGACATTCTTCTGTTAAAATTACTGAAATATATTTGGACGCATTACCAAAAAGCAAAAAAAATATTGTGAAAAAAATAGATTTCATTTTAAACACAGTCGGGAAATAGTCGGGAATTAAAAAATAGCAAGGAATTGTAAAGTTATACAACCCTTGCTATTACTATATTTCTAAGCAATAATTTCTGATACAACACCAGAACCTACTGTACGTCCACCTTCACGAATAGCGAATCTTAATCCGTTTTCAATAGCGATTGGAGTAATAAGTTCGATTGTCATATCTACGTTATCACCTGGCATAACCATTTCTGTTCCAGCTTGTAATTCAATAACACCTGTAACGTCTGTTGTTCTGAAATAGAATTGTGGTCTATATCCATTGAAGAATGGTGTATGACGTCCACCTTCTTCTTTTGTTAGAACGTATACTTGTGCTTTGAATTTTGTATGTGGATGAATTGTTCCTGGTTTTGCTAATACTTGACCTCTTTCAACTTCATCTCTTTGTGTTCCTCTTAATAGAACACCAATGTTATCTCCAGCTTCTGCTTGGTCTAATGTTTTTCTAAACATTTCAACACCAGTAACAACTGTTTTCTTAGCTTCTTTTGCTAAACCAACAATTTCAACTTCGTCTTGTAGTTTTACAACTCCTCTTTCAACTCTACCAGTTACAACAGTACCTCTACCACTAATAGTCATAACGTCTTCGATTGGCATTAAGAATGGTTGGTCTGTTGGTCTTTCTGGAGTTGGAATATAGCTATCAACTGCATCCATTAATTCTTTAATTGGTGCATATACAGGATCGTTAGGATCTGTAGATGTACTTTCTAGTACTTTTAAAGATGAACCTTTAACAATTGGAATTTCATCTCCTGGGAAACCATATTCTGTTAATAGGTCTCTAACTTCCATTTCAACTAATTCTAATAATTCTGGATCATCAACCATATCGCATTTATTTAAGTAAACTACGATATATTTTACACCTACTTGTCTAGCAAGTAAGATATGCTCTCTTGTTTGAGGCATTGGTCCATCAGCTGCAGATACAACTAGAATTGCACCATCCATTTGTGCAGCACCAGTAATCATGTTTTTAACATAGTCAGCATGTCCTGGGCAGTCTACGTGTGCATAGTGTCTTTTATCTGTTTCGTATTCTACGTGAGCTGTGTTAATTGTAATTCCTCTTGCTTTTTCTTCTGGAGCACTATCAATTTGATCATATGCTTCATATTGAGCTTTTCCTAGTAATCCTAGGTATTTTGTAATAGCTGCTGTTGTTGTTGTTTTTCCGTGGTCAACATGTCCGATTGTACCAATGTTAACGTGTGGTTTTGTTCTTTCAAATTTTGCTTTAGCCATTTAAATTTCCTCCTTATTTTTTTGCTAGGGATTTTTCATCTCCTGCATATATTTTTTAATATTAAAATCTAAATATCTTTTAGCACTTGTATTTTATATTATTTTTCCTATAAAATCAAGTGTTTTTTAGAATATTCTTAAAATCTATATTTTCTTTTACATATTTATTATTTAAGTATTGTTTCTTACCTATTTCATTTTCTAAATATATAAAGAAAAGATAAATTGTTAAGCATTATTCTTTATAACCTTTTTCACTAATTTTGTTTTTTAGCTCTTGATGCAACAATGTTATCAAATACAGATTTTGGAACTTCTTCGTAATGGCTAGGTTCCATACTATAAGTACCTCTACCCTGTGTTTTTGAACGTAAATCTGTTGCATAACCAAACATTTCAGATAATGGAATAAATGCTCTAATAATTTGATTTCCTTGAACAGATTCCATTCCTTCCATTTTTCCACGTCTTGAGTTAACATCACCAATTACATCTCCCATGTATTCTTCTGGGACAGTAATTTCTACTTTCATAATTGGCTCTAAAATGACAGATTTAGCTTGTCTACAACCTTCTTTAAATGCCATAGAACCAGCAATTTTAAATGCCATTTCAGAAGAGTCAACTTCGTGGTAAGAACCGTCTACTAAAGTAGCTTTAAAGTCAATTACAGGGTAACCTGCTAGAATACCGCTTTCTGCAGCTTCTCTAACACCTTCCTCAATTGGTTTAATGTATTCTTTTGGAACAACACCACCAACAATTTTGCTTTCGAATTCAATTCCCTTACCTGGCTCTAGTGGTTCCATTTCTAGCCATACATCACCATATTGTCCACGACCACCAGATTGACGAATGAATTTACCTTGTACTTTTACTTTATTTCTAATAGTTTCTTTGTAAGAAACTTGTGGTTTACCTACACTACATTCTACTTTAAATTCTCTCTTTAGACGATCTACAATAATGTCTAAGTGTAATTCACCCATACCAGCAATAATAGTTTGACCAGATTCTTGATCTGTCCAAGTTTTAAATGTTGGATCTTCTTCAGCAAGTTTTGCTAAAGCAATTCCCATTTTTTCGCTATTAGCTTTATCTTTTGGCTCAATAGCAATATCAATAACTGGTTCTGGGAATTCCATCGATTCTAGAATTACTGGATGTGCTGGGTCACAAAGAGTATCACCTGTAGATACTTCTTTTAATCCTACTGCTGCTGCAATATCACCTGCATATACTTTATCAATATCTTGTCTGTGATTTGCATGCATTAATAGAATTCTTCCCATTCTATCTTTTTTGTCTTTGTTAGCATTTAAGATAGTAGATCCTGCTTCTAAGGTTCCTGAATATACTCTAAAGAAACAAAGTTTTCCAACAAATGGGTCTGTAGCAATTTTAAATGCTAATGCTGCAAAAGGCTCACTGTCAGATGTTTTTCTTTCTACTTCATTTCCATCTAAGTCAACACCTTTAATATCTGGAATATCTGTTGGTGCTGGCATATAGTCTACAATTGCATTTAATAATTCTTGTACACCTTTGTTCTTATAAGAAGAACCACAACATACTGGAACGATTTTATTTGCAATTGTTCCTATTCTAATACCCTTTTTAATTTCTTCTTCAGAAAGTTCTTCACCTTCTAAATATTTCATCATTAATTCATCATCTTGTTCAGCAACAGCTTCTACTAATTTTGCTCTATATTCTTCTGCTTGAGCTTTTAAATCATCAGGAACGTCACATTCTTCAATTTCTTTTCCTAAGTCATCTTTATGAATAAATGCTCTCATTTTAATTAAATCTACAATTCCTTTAAAGTTTTCTTCTGCACCAACTGGTAACTCAATTGGAATTGCATTTGCTTTTAAACGATTACGTAATTGATCTACACAAAGCATAAAATCAGCACCTGTGGTATCCATTTTATTAACATATACCATTCTTGGAACTTGATATTTATCTGCTTGTCTCCATACGGTTTCTGTTTGTGGTTGTACTCCACCTTTTGCTGCTAAAATAGTTACAGCACCATCTAATACTTTTAAAGATCTTTGAACTTCTACAGTAAAGTCTACGTGACCAGGAGTATCAATAATATTAATACGATTTCCTAGCCATTGGCAGGTAGTAGCAGCAGAAGTAATTGTAATACCTCTTTCTTGCTCTTGTACCATCCAGTCCATGGTAGCTTCTCCCTCATGAACTTCTCCAATTTTGTGAGTTTTACCTGTATAGAAAAGTATTCTTTCAGTGGTGGTGGTTTTACCAGCGTCAATGTGGGCAACTATTCCTATATTTCTTGTTTTTTCTAAAGGAAACTCTCTTCCAGCCACTTTTTTATCCTCCTTTTAATTTTAGAATTTGTAATGAGCAAAAGCTCTATTTGCTTCAGCCATTCTATGCATATCTTCTTTTTTCTTAAATGCTCCACCATTTCCAGCAACAGCATCTATAATTTCGTTTGCTAGTTTTTGAGCCATTGTTTTTTCATGTCTATTTCTAGCATAAACAACAAGCCATCTTAAACCTAAAGTTTGTCTTCTTTCTGGTCTAATTTCAATTGGAACTTGGTATGTTGCACCACCAATTCTTCTTGCTTTTACTTCAAGAACTGGCATTACATTTTCAAGTGCTGCTTGAAAAACTTCTAGTGGATCTTTTTGCTCTTTTTCTTTAATAATATCAAACGCATCATATACGATTGATTGAGCAACTGTTTTTTTACCATCTAGCATAACATTGTTAATTAATTTAGTAACAACTTTGCTATTATAAATTGGATCTGGTAAAACTTCTCTTTTTGCAATAAATCCTTTTCTTGGCACTATTCTTCCCTCCTTTTTATGATTTCATACTAAAAAGTATGATTTCGGTACTCTGAAAAGCTTTCTTGCTTTTCCGTATAGTGCTACAATAATTTATTCTAAATTTAAGTACCTTAAATTAGTAAATATTATTTAGCACCATTTTTTGCTTAAAAACCTTTTTATTTTTTAGGTTTTTTAGCTCCATACTTAGAACGACCTTGCATTCTATCTTTTACACCTGCTGTATCTAATGTTCCTCTAATAATATGGTATCTAACACCTGGAAGATCTTTTACCCTTCCTCCTCTAATTAAAACAACACTGTGTTCTTGTAGATTGTGTCCAATACCTGGAATATATGAAGTTACTTCATATCCATTAGAAAGTCTTACTCTGGCTACCTTTCTTAAAGCTGAGTTTGGCTTTTTAGGTGTTACAGTTTTTACAACAGTACATACACCTCTTTTTTGTGGTGATCTTTTATTAGTTGTTCTTTTGTTCATGGAGTTATATCCATGTTGCAAAGCTGGTGCTGTTGATTTTGTTGTAGAACTTTTTCTACCTTTTCTTACTAATTGATTAATGGTTGGCACTTAAATTTCACCTCTTTTCTAAAAATAAAATACCGCTAGCCAAAATACATATTTATGCATTTTATACTAGCGGTATTTATTTTACCATTTTTCACTAAAAAAGTCAATACTTAATTAGTTTCTTTTATTATCTCTCTTCTTCTTGATTTTCTCCATACTGCTGTGATTTTTCGTCGGTCATATCAGATTTTGAATCTTCTTTATTTTGTTTATCATCCATAAAAGAATTTACTCTTTTTGAAACTTGTTTTTGAACAGGATCTGTTCTTTGTTTTATTTGTCTTCCAATAGGTTCTACCTTTTGTTTAAGACTTTCTTTCCAACTTTGTCTAGGAGTTTGTGCTTCATAATCTTGTTGCATTTTTTTGTACTTTTCTGCTTGGGCAGCATCTAAATCATAACTTTTAATAAAAGTATTAATATCAAATCCTTCTTCATCACGTAAAGCTTGATAGTTTTTTTCAATAAGATCCATAATTTCAGAATTTTCTTTATACTCCATAGTATCACCTTGCTGCATTTTTTCGTTTTCAATATTTTCTACTTCACCAGTTAATAATTTTGTATGAATTCTGTTCCAAAATTTTTGTAAGATATTAGGAGCTTTTTGATAAGTTGCTATCTGATTAATTACATTCTGACCAGATTTTGCTATTTTTTGTAGGGATTTTAATTTCTCTTTATTATCTAGATTGCTGATTTTATCATGAAGTCCAGAAAAATCATAATCAATGCTTAATTTTGCAGTTTCCTCAATTTGTGCTTGTTGATATTTATTGCGAATCATGTTTTCATATTCTTGAACACCTTTTGTTCCAAATTCTGCATCAACTTGACTTAAGATTTCTACTAATCCCTTATCATAAAATCTTCTTGCTTCATCAAGCCCTTTTTCTTCTAGTTCTTTTTCTATGCTACTAGTAGGGTCTTGTTTCATTTCATAATCAACAGTATTAATATATTCAAAACCTGTGAATGGACGAATTTGTTCTTGTCCATTTTTATCTACAATGACTACTGTATAGCAAGGTAAATTTCCATTTTTAATTGTAAAATTAATTTGTTTTATAGTATTTTCTGCTTGTCTTGTAGTTGGATTATTATGTGTTAAGGTTCCTGTTTGCCTTTGAGCGGTTTGCCCATGTGAAGGATTTTGAGTTTGTCCTTCTTGTTGTGGCTTTTCTTGTTTTGGTTCTTTTGGTTCTGGTTCTTTTTGTTCTGGTTTTTCTTGTTCTGGTTTTTCAATATTTTTTTGTTTTATAGATAATTTATGCATAAAATTATCTAATTCTTGAAAATCATCTCTCAATCCTGTAAGTTCTTGTTCTAATTTTGTAATTTGTTTTTCATTTTTTCTAATATTGGCAAGTTTTCCACGTTTGCTTGCAATTAATTTTGCATTTTCTTTGCTTGCTGATTGATAAACCATAGATTCTGGTTTTTTCATTCCCATAATAGTAATATTATCGCCAATTTGTGTAGCAAGCTCTTTTTCATCCTGTTTTAGTTTTTCTGTTTTCTCTTGTAATTTACTAAGTTCTTCTTGTTTTTTTGTAATTTGTTCTTTAACCTGTAATGCATCTTCAAAAATCTCATAATATAATTCTTCTTGTCTTTTTACATGTTCTAGAATTGATGAAATACTTGTTCTTTCTGTTTCTCTTTTATTTTCTCTAATTGCTCTTATCTGTTCTATCATTTCCGAAATTTTTTTAACATCAATACTTTCATGTAATCTTTCTTCGTCTAACTGGCTTAATAGTCTTCCTTCTTCATCATTAGAGTATTCCCTAGGTTCCATAACACTTTGTCTTCTATCAACAATAGTTGCTGAGCCTACATCTGACATATCAATTGGTTGTTCTAATTCTTCTAATCTTTTTTCATATTCTGCTATTTTATCTGCATCTTTAAAACTAATTTCCATAGAAGGCAATAATTCTTCTAATTTTGCTCTGTATTCTTCTAATTTTTCTTTATCCATAAAAAATCCTCCATTTACTTCCAAGATTTTTTCACTCTATACTTAATTTTACCACATTTTTCATTGTTTCGCAACTATATTATGTAAATCTATGTAATTTGTTATCAAAATTTAATTTATTTGTCATATGCTTGTAACATTTGTCTCAAATCCTCTAATGCTTTATCTGCTAATTTTGTATATTTTACTTTTTTATCTTTTATTTTTTCTGGTAATTGTGGTAAAATACCAAAATTGGCATTCATTGGCTGAAAGTTTTCATTTGGAGATGAAATATAATGTGCTAATGCTCCTATCATTGTAGTCTCTGGAAAAGTAATTAGATTTTCTAATTGTTTTTTTATTTCTTTTTCCTTTGTATTCTCATCTATTTTTAATTCGCCTGATGTTTGCAGTTTTTGTATTATTTTATATTGCTCAGCAGCATTAAGTGCTGCTACTAGTCCAGAAGAAATAGATTCTACATATCCTTCTACTCCTGTAATTTGCCCTGCAAAATAGATATTAGGATTTTTCTTAAATCTATAGGTAGGCTCTAATAGTTTAGTAGAATTAATATAGGTATTTCGGTGCATTACACCATATTTTGCAAAACTTGCATTTTCAAGTCCTGGTATTTTACTAAAAACTCTTTGTTGTTCACCAAATTTTAAATTGGTTTGAAATCCTACCATATTAAATAAATTTCCTTCACTGTTATCCTGCCTTAATTGTACTAAGGCATAAGGTCTTTTCCCCGTTCTAGGATCTGTAAACCCTACTGGCTTTAGTGGTCCAAATCTTAAAGTATCTTTTCCTCTTTTTGCCATAATTTCGATTGGCATACAGCCTTCAAAAAGTTCCTTTTTTTCAAACTCATGAAGAGTTACTACTTCTGCATTCACAAGTTCTGTCCAAAAGGATTCATATTCTTCCTGATTCATCGGCAAATTCAAGTAACTTGCCTCATTTTGTGTTTGAATTCTCTTTTTCCATTCTTCTTCCGATTCTTCTTTTGCCCTTTCTTGCTCATATCTTTCTCCCCAAAAAGCAATGTTCATGTTAATAGAGTCTTTTTCTATAATTGGAGCTGCAGCATCATAAAAATAAAGTTTATCTTCTCCTGTTAAAGTTGCAATTTCTTTAGAAAGGCTATTCGATGTTAAAGGCCCTGTTGCAATAATAACAATGCCATCTTCTGCCATGCTTTCTAGCTCTCCTTTTATGCCTTCATCTAATAAAATATCATCTACATTATTAACAGTTTGGTTTCCTACCTCTTTTCTAATAATTTCTATTTCTTTCATTTTTTCTAATTCTTCTGTTACTCTTTTTGAAAATTCTTCACGGTCTACAGCTAATGCCTGTCCTGCCGGAACAGACACTTCATCTGCAATACGAATTAAAAGAGAATCTAATTTTCTTAATTCTTCTTTTAATAATCCACAAGCATTTGTATGTAGATTAGATTTAAAAGAATTACTACAAACAACTTCTGCTAAATTTTGGTTGCTATGTGCTGGAGAATACATAGTTGGTTTCATTTCATATAGTTTTACTTTAATTCCTTGTTTTGCTATTTGATAAGCTGCCTCTGATCCTGCAAGCCCTCCGCCTATTACATTAATATATTTTTTCATTCTTTGCTACTCCCTGTTTATACTGTTTATAATTAAATTATATCTAATTGTAGAATCTTGAATATGTCAATTATATTATCCAAATAATTCCATAATATCTTCTTTTGATAATTGATTAATAAAGGTATTTTTGGCATTTGATAACATATTATCCGCTAATTTTGCCTTTTTTTGCTGTAATTCATATATCTTTTCTTCTATAGAATTTTTGGTAATTAATTTATATACTTGCACATTATTTTTTTGTCCAATTCTATAGGTTCTATCTGTAGCTTGATTTTCTGCAGATAAGTTCCACCATGGATCATAATGGATAACCATGTCAGCTCCTGTTAAGTTTAGCCCTGTTCCTCCTGCTTTTAAAGAAATAAGGAATACCTTAACACTAGAATCTTCATTAAACTTATCTACTAATTCTATTCTCTCTGACACCTTTGTTTGACCAGTTAATTTCAAATAAGAAATTCCTCTCTTTTTTAGCTCTTTTTCTATCATTTCAAACATAGAGGTATAGCCAGAAAATAATAAAATTTTATGCCCTGCTGTTACTGCATCATGTACTACATCAATACACTGGTTTAATTTACTGCTTTCTCCTTGATAATCTTGTAAAAATAGACTTGGATGACAGCAGATTTGTCTTAATCTCATTAATAGCGCTAAAATTTTAATTTGGCTATTTTCAAATCCATTTGCTTGAATTTCTGCTGCTACTTCTTTTTTGGCTTGTGCTAAATAAGATAAATAAAGTTTTTGTTGTTCTTCTTGCATTTCATTATATAAAATTGTAACCGTTTTATCTGGTAATTCTGTTAGTACCTCTTTTTTAATTCTTCTTAGTACAAAAGGTTCTATCATCTTTTTTAATTTTTCCATAGATTCCTGATTGTTCTCTTTTACAATTGGAGTTTCATATAATTCTTTAAATTTGCGATAACGGAATAAATAGCCTGGCATAATATAGTCAAAAATGGACCAAAGTTCTGAAAGAGAATTTTCAATAGGAGTTCCTGTAGAAGCAAACCTTGTTTGTGCTATAATTTTTTTAATTGCCTTTGCATTTTGTGTATTATTATTTTTAATATATTGTGCTTCATCAGCAATCATAAATTTAAATTCAAAAGCTTTTTCTTCATAAATTTCAATATCTCTTTTTAAGGAATCATAGGATGTAATAACAATATCATAATCTGGAATTTTTCTTATTTTTCTAGCTCTTTCTTCTATATTGCCATTAATAACACATACCTTTAAGCTTGGGGTAAATTTATTAGCTTCGTTTAGCCAATTTAAAGTAAGAGAACTTGGACATACTACTAACGAAGGCTTTGCCTTTTCTTTATTTTCATTTACATAGCATAAAATAACTGCTAAAATTTGAAGTGTTTTACCAAGTCCCATATCATCTGCTAAAATTCCGCCAAACCCATACTTATCTAATGTTTTTAACCATTGATACCCTATTTTTTGATAGGTTCTCATCTGTGCATTTAAATTTTGTGGTAATGCAAAAGAAAGATTTGTTTGATTTTCTTTTAATTCTTCTACTATATTTTGATAAGAAGCATCCTTATTTACTTCTACATTTTTAAGCATTCCCAATATTTTTTCTAAATACAAACTTCTATAACTTGGTAAACTCAATGTTTCTTTTTTTAAACTGTCATAATCTACTTGTGCATTCAAGCTTAATTCTTCAAAGAATTGCATTGTTTCATTTTCTTCTAGTTTGATAAAACTTCCATCTTTTAGTCGATGAAATTTTTTCTTAAGTTGATATTTTTTAAGCATTTCAGATAAATCTGATAAATCAATACCAATTTTTGATAAATCAATTTGTAATAAGTTGTTTTCTAACCTAATGCCAATTGATTTTATTTGGAAGCTATGAATCTCTTTTTTCTTAAAATTGTCAGTAGCAAGAATTTCATATTTTTTCATGTAGTCTTCAATTTCTTCTGATAAAAAATGAAAAATTTTATCTTCATCTACTAAAACTAATCTTGCATGATTTTTATCTAACATAAATCCCGTTTGTAAAAACTGATTTAACGCTAAATTTTCTCCAATTTTGTTTCTAGCAAAAGAAGTCTTTTGCTCTAAAAATGGATTTATTTCTTGCTCTCCATAGCAAAATTTTACCTCTGCTGTTATATAGTCATTTTGATTATAATCCAAATAAATTTTTACGCCTAACTTTTTTGGAATACACCTTTTTACAATAGCAGAATCTATTCCTTTTTGTATTACTTTTCCTTGCATTTTTGGTTCAATTACTGCATAAAAATCCATTAGTTCTTTTTCGTCCATAATAATTTCATGAGTAAAATTTTTTCGTAATGTTTCTAATATTTTTAAGGTGCTTTCTATAAATTCTTTTTTGCAACGGTAAATTGCCTCTGGAAATAATAAATATAAATATTCCTTTCCTTGTAATACATCATAGCGAAAAACATCAATATTACAAGTTAGCTGAAATTTATTGGAATTTAGTTGTGTTACCGTAAACTTAATATCTGGTTCTTGTGAAGAAAAATAAATAGTAGTTTCTATTCCTCCTTTTTCAAATAAAACTCTTTGATTTTCTAAACTATTAAAAAAGTCATCTAATCCAGTATTTGAGATAAGGATATGGTCTTGATTGAAATTTCTTTTATATTCACTATAACCATTTGCTACTTCATTGTGATATTTCATAATTTCTGCATATTTTAATAAAAATGTTAAAACAGGAATGGACTGGTCGCCAAAAGACTCCACCTTGTGAATAAGGTTTAGTTTGGTACCATATTGATAAGTTTCCTGTTTTAACATTCTTTCATAAAATTCTGGTAAATTTTTTAATTTATATAATTGTTTATCTCCAATTTTAAATTCTACTTTTAATTGTTTTGTAAATTCGTTATAAAAAATTTTAGGAATGATTTTTACATTTTGTGCATATTCTTCTGCTATTTTATTTTCTTGTTTTGTTTCTTCTGATATAGGCATAAAAGTATTTAATAATTGCTTAAATACTCTATGATTTTCTCTACTTCGAATCTCTTCTTGATTTTTTAACATAACCATCCTCCCAAAATTTTATCAAGTTGTAATTATACTACAAAATGTAAAATTTTGCAAGGGGTGTATAATATGGCAATGAATTTCATTTTTTATTATTTTTTCGCAGTTCGTTTTGTTTTAGTACTAGCTTTTTTCGTGGATTGTGTTTTTTTCTTTGTTGTTTTTTTCGCCTTTTTTGCCTTGGTTTGTTCTTTTGTTTCTTCAGGATTCCATGTTTCTCCTACTTTTGGAGGATTCCAAGAAATATAGTTGCAACTTTTTGGGTTGTTTTCACATATATAATATTTTTTCCCTCTTTTTGTTTTTCTTACTTGTACTTTGGCATTACATACAGGGCATGGCACATCTATAGTTTCTACAATTGGTTTTGCATTTTTACATTCTGGATATCCAGGGCATGCTAAAAATTTGCCATATCTACCATATTTATATACCATCATTCTGCCACACTTTTCACATGGTACATCTGATACTTCATCTACTAGTTCCACATGTTCTAATTCTTTTTCTACTTTTTCTACTTCTTTTTCAAAAGGTCCATAAAATTCACGAATTACTGTTTTCCATTTTTCTTTTCCTTCTGCTACTTCATCAAATTCTTCTTCTATTTTTGCTGTAAATTCTACATTAATAATATCTGCAAAATTTTCTACTAATAATTTATTTACGATTTTTCCTAATTCTGTTGGAACTAGTTGTTTTTGTTCTTTTTGAATATATCTTCTTTCAAAAATAGTTGTAATAGTAGGTGAATAAGTACTTGGTCTTCCTATTCCTTTTTCTTCTAATGCTTTTACTAAACTTGCTTCTGTGTATCTTGCAGGTGGCTGTGTGAAGCTCTGTTTTGGTTCTAATTTCTTTTCTTTTACTTCTTGCCCTTCTGTAAGTTCAGGAATAGAGCTATCTTCTTCCTCATTTGAAGTTTCATTATCTGCTGTTTCTACATACAAAGTCATGAAGCCTTTAAATTTAAGTGTTTGACCATTTGCTCTAAATAAATAATCGTTTACTTCAATATCTGCAGTAATGGTATCATAAATTGCTTGTGCCATTTGGCTTGCAATGAAACGATGATAAATTAAGCGATATAATTTATATTGGTCACTACTTAAATAATCTTTTACTTTTTCTGGGGCTAAATCTACATAAGTTGGTCTAATGGCTTCGTGAGCGTCTTGTGCATTTTGCTTAGTTTTGTAATAACGGTTTTCATAATAAGATGCACCATAAGTAGAAGTAATATAGGTTTTAGCAGCCTCTCTTGCTTCTTCTGAGATTCTAGTAGAATCTGTTCTCATATAGGTAATTAAACCTACTGTTCCTCTTTCTCCTACATTTACACCTTCATATAGTCCCTGTGCAACAGACATCGTTTTCTTTAATGTAAAACCTAATTTTCTAGAGGCTTCTTGTTGCATAGTACTTGTTGTAAATGGTGGAGCTGGAGTTCTTTTCTTTTCTCCTTTTTTTACTGTTTTTACAATGTAACTTCCTTTTGCAATTTTTTCTAGAACTGCATCTACTTCTTCTTTTGTATGAAGTTCTATTTTTTTACCTGCTTTGCCATAGAATGTTGCCATAAATTGCTTTTTAGAATTTGGCTCTAATAAAGTAGCATAAATATTCCAATATTCTTCTGGAATAAATGCCTCTATTTCGTTTTCTCTATCTACAATTAATTTTACTGCAACAGATTGCACTCTTCCTGCAGATAGACCTCGTTTTACCTTTTTCCAAAGAACTGGACTCATTTTATAACCTACAATTCTATCTAACACACGTCTTGCTTGTTGTGCATCTGTTAAATTTTTATCAATTTTTCTAGGATGTTTTATAGATTCTTTTACTGTTTCTTTAGTAATTTCATTAAAAGTAACTCTACAATTACTTTCATCTGGTATCTCTAAAATATGTGCTAAATGCCATGCAATAGCTTCGCCTTCACGGTCAGGGTCAGTTGCTAAATAAACTTGTTTTGCATCTTTTGCTTCTTTTTTTAATTTTTTAATTAAGTCACCTTTTCCACGAATATTAATATATTCTGGTTCAAAGTCATGTTCTATGTCTATTCCCATTTTAGATTTTGGTAAGTCACGAATATGTCCCATAGAAGCCATTACTTTTGTATTGCCACCTAAAAATTTCTTAATTGTATTTGCTTTTGCTGGTGATTCCACAATTATTAATTTGTCTGACATGTTTTTTCTCCTTTACTTTATGTGTCTTATTTTATTGTTTTTCGAATTTCTTCATAAATTTTTTGTTCTACTTGTGAAATAGAAACACTTCTTGCATTTTCTCCCATTTGCTTTAATTTCTTTTTATCTTGAACTAGATTTTCAATAGTTTGATTTAAGTTTTTAGCATTTAAATCTTTATCTAATATAATTTTAGCTGCACCTATTTTTTCTAATACTTTAGCATTATATTCTTGATGATTTTCTGTTGCAAAAGGAAATGGAATAAAAATAGCAGGTTTTCCTACATTTGAAATTTCTGTTATAGTCATTGCACCACTTCTTGCTACAACCAAATCTACTATATTCATCATTTCTTCCATATTATAAATATATGGCACAATTTTTACATTTGGAATGTTTTCTATTGCTAAGGAGAATTCTTTTTTTAAGGTAAATTTAATTTCTTCATATTGTGCAGGTCCTGCTGCCCACATAATTTGATAATTTTTATTTTGCTTTTTCCCAATAATTTGCATTAAACTGGTATTAATACTTTTTGCTCCTTGGCTACCACCAAAAAATAGCACAATTGGTTTATTTTGTTTTAATCCATTTTTACTTAATAGTTCTTGCTTTTTTTGTTCTGATATTTCTACTTTTTTTACTTTTGTTGGTGTTCCTGTTACCACAATTTCTTTTGCTTTTGGAAGTCTAGGTTTCGCATCTTCAAATCCAACTAATATTTTGTTTGCTTTACTTGATAATATTTTAACAGCAACTCCAGGGAAGGCATTGCTCTCATGTAAGATAAGTGGTACTTTTTCCTTTTTTGCAGCTAATCCTACTGGTACACAAATATATCCTCCAGTACCAATTACCACATCTGGCTGAAAATTTTCTATAATTTTTTTTGCTTCTTTCATAGAATGGAAGGTCTGATATATTTTTTTTATATTTTCAATGGAAATGCTTCTATTAAATCCATAAGCATTAATAGTTTTTAGCTCATATCCTGCTCTTGGAACTAAATCGTTTTCTAATCCACGGTTTGTTCCAATAAATATAACTTCTGAATTTGGTTCTTGTTTTTTTATTTCATTTGCAATGGCAATTCCAGGATTAATGTGGCCCCCTGTTCCTGCTGCTGCTATAATTGCTTTCATTTTTTCCTCCTATTTTCATTTTAGATAAGCTATTTTTCTCTTTTTTAATAATATTTTTAGTGAATCATTTTGATATAGCTTTTTTACCTTTCTTTCTATTAGCTAATTTTACACCTTACTTCCCGCTCTAGATATATTCAGCAAAATACCGCATACTACATAGTAAAATAAATAAAGCAGTTCCTCCATAACTAAAGAATGGGAGTGAAATACCTGTATTTGGAATAGAAGAAGTAACAACCGCAATATTTAATATAATTTGAATAGCAACTAAACTAATAATACCTGTTGCTAATAAACTGCCAAAAGTGTCCGGTGCTTTCATTGCAATTAATATTCCTCTCCAAATTAAAATACCAAATAAAATAATAATAATGGCACAACCTATAAAGCCTAACTCTTCTGCTACAATGGAGAAAATAAAGTCATTTTGTGGTTCTGAAATATATAAGTATTTTTGTTTACTTTCTCCGAAGTCCTACTCCAAAAAGTCCTCCTGAACCAATTGCATATAAACTTTGTACTACTTGCCATCCAGTAGTTTGAATATCCTGCCATGGATCTAAGAAAGAAATAATTCTGCTCAAACGGAAACTTGCATCTTCTGCTCCTCCACTCATAATTTTATATACTAAATATGACCCTAAACCTATGCCGCCAATAGTACCGCATACTACAAAGTGTAACATTCTAGCACCTGCAATAATCATCATAACACAGGTAATCATTCCTATAATTAAAGATGCACTTAAGTGGTTTTGGATAAAAAATAAAATAGCTATTGGTGGTATTAAGAAACAAAGTGGTTTTATAAAACCTTTCCAAAAATCTCTTAATTCTTCTTTATGGTCTGACAAATATCCTGCATAAAATATAATTAAACCAATTTTAGTAAATTCTGATGGCTGAAATTGTCCAATTCCAGGGATAGCTACCCATCTTATAGCACCTCCGGCATCAATTCCTAAACCAGGGATTAATACTAATAGTAAAATGCCACAAGATATAAAATAAGCTGGCCAATAAAGCTTTTTATAAAAACGATAGTCAATTTTAGAAATAATAAACATACAAACAATACCTAAAATAGCAAACATTAATTGTCTGCCTGCATAGGTATAACTTTCTCCACCTTCTGCAAGAGCAGATGGTGCAGATGCTGAAAGCACCATTACAATTCCTAATGCTAGTAAAATAAATATAACTATACAGAGCATGAAGTCAAATGGTTGATTTACAAATTTGGAAACTTTTTTTCCTTTTTTTTGCATTGGTATCCTCCTAAATTGCCATTAGTCCAATTACACAGCATACAAGTGTGATTAAACTAAATACTGATACGATTTTATTTTCTTTCCATCCAGATAATTCAAAATGATGATGGATTGGAGTCATTTTAAAAACTCTTTTTCCAGTTTTTTTGAAATATCTTACCTGAATCATAACAGAAAGTGTTTCTATTACAGGCACAAGAGCTATAATTATTAGTAATAATGGCATTTTTAAATAAAGTGCCATACTTGCAATTGCTCCTCCTAATAAAAGCGAACCTGTATCTCCCATCATTACTTTTGCAGGGTATAAATTGAATAACAAAAATCCTAAACATGCTCCAATTAGAATACTTCCAAATACCGTAATTTCTTTTATTCCAAAAATAATTCCAATTACTGTTAAACATGTTAGAATAATAGTAGTAACACTAGTAGATAACCCATCTATTCCATCTGTTAAATTAATAGCATTCGTAGTTGCCAGCATTACTACAACTGCAAATGGAATATAAAGCCAAATTGGTAAATTGATAGATGTTTTAAAAAATGGTATATAAGTATCTGTTCCTATGTTTAAAAACTGTGTTAAGTAAAAGCTAAATGCTACAGATACAATTAATAACCCCAACATTTTATAGGCAGGTCTTAATCCTTCTGTACTTTTGCCTATTAATTTTTTTAAGTCATCTATTAAACCAATTATTCCAAATCCTATGGTCGCACCAATTAATGGTATTAAATTAATAGCAACTTGTTTTTGGGCTAAATCCTCTTCTCTGCTATAATCAATAAACATAAATATGCCAACAATTAGTAGCGTAAGTACCATTACAATTCCACCCATAGTTGGAGTTCCTTGTTTTTTTAAATGTGACTGTGGTCCTTCCCTTCGCTCTATTTGCCCTACTTTTAATTTTCGTAAAATAGGAATTGCAATAAGAGAAAGTACAACACTTACTGCTAATGATAATAAGATAATTTTGGTTTGAAATTCCATACATTTCCTCCTGTGTATTTTTTATATTTTCTATGTTTCATTGACAAGTTCTTTATTTATTTTTACAGAATATTTATTTTAAAATGTCCTGAACTATTTTTCTTTCATCAAAAGGATATTTTTTACCATTTATTTCTTGGGTAAGTTCATGTCCTTTTCCTGCAATAACTACAATATCATGTTTATGTGCCATTTTTAAAGCTTTTGCAATTGCTTGTTTTCTATCTACTATTACTTCATATTTGCCTTTGGTTTGTTTTATTCCTTTTTCTATTTGTTTTGTAATTTCTTCTGGATCTTCTGACCTTGGATTATCTGAAGTAATAATTGTATAATCTGCTATTTTTCCTGCAATTTCTCCCATAATAGGTCTTTTTCCATTGTCCCTATCTCCTCCACAGCCAAATACACAAATTAATTTTCCTTGTGTGTATTTTTTTACTGTTGATAAAATATTTTCTAAACTTTCTGGGCTATGTGCATAGTCTATCATAATTGTTAATTCTTTGTTATTATCCACTAATTCGCTTCTTCCAGGAACTCGAATATTTAATAATGTTTCTTCTATATTTTCGCTACTAACACCAAGTTTTAGAGCTACACTAATAGCAGCCAAAGAGTTATATACACTAAATCTTCCTGGAATACCTGTTTTAACTCTTTGGTTTCTATCTCCCAATTTTACTTTAAAATCCACATAAGTATTAGTAACTGTAATATCTTTTGCTAGCAAATTAGCAGGGTTATCTATTCCATAGGTTCTAAATTCGCAACTAGGCACTAATTTTGGTAATTTGTTAGCATATACATCATCTGAATTTATAAAACCATATTTACACATTTCAAATAATTTTACTTTTGATGCAAAATAATCTTCCATATTAGGGTGTTCTTTACTACTAATATGATCTTTTGAAAAGTTTGTAAAAACACCTATATCAAAATCACATCCATCTACTCTACCTAATTTTAAACTTTGAGAAGATACTTCCATAACAGCTACATCACATTTTTCCTCTACCATTTTGCTTAAAATTTCTTGTAGTTCTATGGCTTCTGGTGTAGTTCTACTATTATCTGATAGCTTATTTTCTCCTATATAAGTGCAAATGGTACCTATTAGTCCAACCTTTAATCCTTGTTTTTCTAACAAAGATTTTATCATAAAAGTAGTAGTAGTTTTTCCTTTTGTACCTGTTACACCTATTAATTTTAATTTTTTAGAAGGATTTTGATAATAATTGCACGCACAAATAGCTATTGAATGTCTTGTATTAGGCACTAAAATTAAAGTAACATCTTGTGGTATACTAGATACTATTTCTTTTGTAATTTTATCTTCTTGGGCCATAATTACTTTTGCCCCATTTTTAATAGCTTCCTTAATATATTGATGTCCATCTTGTTCAAAACCATCTATTGCAATAAACATATCATCTTTTTGCACTTTACTTGAATTACTTTCAATTTTGGAAATAGAAATATCTAAGTTTCCTTTGGCTTTTAAGCCTTCTAATCCTGATAAAATATTTTTTAGTTCCATAAACTTCTCCTTATTTTATCTATTTTTCCGTGTACATTATATAACGAAATTATTTTTTTGTATACCTTTTTATTATTATTTCTATAAATTGATTTATATTTTCACTTGACGAATTGATTTATATTATTTCTATTATTTATAGTTTATATCTAGTGTTAATATAATATATTTTCGCATTTTTTATAATCGAGGAACATTTGTATAGTAGTTATTTAGAACATTGTAGTTATGAAAAAGAAAGTGTGCCATAAACAAGCCTATGAGATGAGCTTATAAAGAAAAGAAAATATATTATATTAACATATAGTTATAACTTATAAGTTTTATTGAATTTTACAAATAATTTTCGTACCCTCATATACACGAATTCCTTGTTTTGGCAATTGTTCTTTTACAACTACCTTTGTCTTATCTATATCTTCTTTTTCGTTTTCTATTTGTAAATCTAAATTTACATTTTTTAATATTTTTGTTGCTTCTATAATAGTCATACCTTCTACATTTGGTATTTCTACTTGTTTTTTTATATCTTCTTCTTTTACATTATCCTTTTGTAATTCTAAATATGGAAGTACTTCTGATAAAACTTGCCCTCCTACTGGTGCTCCTACACCACCTCCTTGATGCCCTCCTTCACCTGTTGGATTATATAAAGTAACTAATACAACTACTTCTGGATCTGAAATTGGAGCTACTCCAACAAAAGAAGTAACATATTTATTAGTATTAACTCCATCTTCTGAAGTTCCTGTTTTTCCACCTACTCTATACCCTTGTACTTGTGCGTTTTTTCCGGTTCCTTCTGCTACTACACTTTCCATCATACTTAATATTTCATCAGCATGTTTTTCATCAATTACTCTTTCTCCTGTTTTAACTGGTATATCTGTTATCTCTCCTGTTTGACTATTTATAATTTGTTTGACTACTCTAGGAGTAATTTTTGTTCCTCCATTTGCAATAGTACTAACAACTGTTGCTAATTGAATTGGTGTAATTTCAAACCTTTGGCCAAAAGCTATTGTAGCAAGCTCTACTGGTCCTACTTTATCTTCTTTTAAGAAAATGCTACTTGCTTCTCCTGGTAAATCAATTCCTGTTTTGCTAAGTAATCCAAATTTCTCTAAATATTGATAATAAGTATGAACTCCCAATTTTTCTCCTAAACCTATAAACACTGGGTTGCAAGAATTCATTAGTGCTTCTCTTAAAGATTCTGCTCCGTGTGGTCTATAATATCTCCAACATTTAATTCTTACTCCTGCAACTTCTATTCCACCAGTACAAGTAAATTCTCCCTTTTTATCTGGTGTAGTAATTCCTTCTTGTAATGCTGCTGAGGTTGTTACCAATTTAAAAGTAGAACCTGGCTCATATGTATCTGTTACTGCTTTATTTCTCCAAAGTGCCATCATTTGTCTGTTTCTTTCTGTTTCTGAAAGTCCTTCCCAAACTTTTTTTAATTCTTCTGTTGGAGCTTCAAATGGTGTATTTAAATTATAGTTTGGATAACCTGCCATAGCCAAAATATCTCCAGTTTTTGGGTTCATTACAATAATATTTCCTCCATCTGTACAAACATTGTCTATACATGCTTCTTCTAAATATTTTTCTGCAATTCCTTGAATAGTAGCATCTATAGTTAATACTAAATCATTTCCATCTATGGCAGGTACATAATTTTCTCCTGTTCCTTGTATGTCTCCACCTGTTGCATCTGTTAGCTTTTGTATTTTTCCTTGTTCTCCTTTTAATTCATCATCATAAACTGCTTCTATTCCATCTAATCCTTGGTTATCACTTCCAGAAAACCCAATTACTTGTGATGCTAAATTATTATATGGATAGTATCTTTTTGTATCTTCATCTATATTAATTCCAGTAGAAATGTTATTTTCTTGCATCCAAATACGTAATTCATCCGCTTTTTCTTTTTCTACTTTTTTTACTATTGTTTCTATAGAGCTTTTTTTACTTACCTTTTTTAAAACGGTTTCATAATCTAATTCAAAAATATTGCTTAAAGCTGTTGCTACTTTTTCTTTATTTTCTTTGCTAATATTAACTGGATTTACTGTAATGGTTTCTACTGTACTACTTACTGCTAAAATAGTTTTACCAGTGGCATCATAAATTGTTCCTCTTCTTGGATTAATGCTTCTATCTAAAGTTTGTTGTACATAAGCCATAGATTGAAGCTCTGCCCCCATTCCAAATTGAATCCAGCCAATTCTTATAATAAGTGCTACTAGAACTGCCCATAAAATTAACATTTCATTTTTCATTCTCTTTTTTCTTGTAACATCACTTGTTTTTTCTTTTATTTTTATTTTTTCTGTTTTATATTCTGTTTTAAATTTTTTCTTTATTTCCTTTTGTGCCTTTTTTTGTTCTTTTAGAGGATTCATTACTTCCTCTTTTTTCTTTTTTTTCCACTTTAGTAATTGTTTCTTTTTTAAATTTTCACGAAATTTTTGGTTAGAAGAGTTCATTCTTATTTCCTACCTTTGAACTTGTTATTAATTTATTTTATTCAGTTCTCATTAAAAAAGACTAAAATCTTTCGACTTTAGTCTTTTTCATATTCTAATCCAACAACTATAGATTAAGTTCCAAGTGTATATGGTGAACTAGATGTTCCCTTTCCTCCTGTTACTTTAACATTTGTTTTTAATTTAAATACTGGTCTTAAACCGTATGTTTTAGAGTAACCTTTTGTATTATTAGTAGTATTGTTATTAATTAAAACTATTTGTTGACTGCTTAAAGATGCTCCATAAGCTCCAGTACAACGAATTTCAAATGAGCAAGATGTACTACCATTAGGTTTAACAATACGTGAAGCTAACCAATAAGTAGCACTAGAAATAGGTCCGTCACAATCTTTAATTCCTAATGAACTCATTTTGTTGTAGTCTGTATTATAATTTGTATCTGTATTTTTAAAAGAACCACTATGTCCTTTCATAAATGCTGCACTACTAGTATAGTATCCTGGTGAATCAGATGTAGGACTGGATGGATTTGTTCCTACACATCTTGCCGAAGTAGCTAAACTGGTATTTAAATAAGATGTTGCTGCTGAATTTAGTGTGCTTATAGCATTATTATATGATGTTTTAGAATTGTTAAAATTCGTATTTCCTAATGTAACTGTTCCTATTTTTTGTCTTGTTATAATTTGTATTCCATATGTTGAATTTTTATATAATACTACACATAATCTTGAACTTCCATTTTTGTCTTTGTAGTAAACATAGTTTCCTTCTTTTAATTTTTCATCCACAGTTGGATAGCTTACTGTTACACTACAAGTTGCTGATACTCCACTACCATCTTGGGCTGTTGCTGTTATTCTTACATTTCCTTCTTTTACTCCAGTAACTACACCTTGTGTATCTACAGTTGCAATGGTTCTATCACTTGAACTCCATGTTACGTTCTTGTTTTCAGCAGTAGAAGGAGTTATTGTAGCTGTTAATGTTAATTTTTCTTCTGTTTTTATGCTTGCAGTTGTCTTATTTAATTTAATACTAGTCACTAATTGTTTAACTGTGATTGGTTTTGAAATTGTTTCTTTTTTATTGCCTGCTTTATCTACAGTTAATACATGTAAATAATAGGTACCTTTGCTATCTGCTGTTAAAGTAAGATCACTAGAATTTGAACTAAAGTTTCCACCATTATAACTTGCATTTACTCCCATATAGGTTGAAGTTTGATTAAATGCCCATTTGCAGTTTCTAGTATCTACTCCACTTTGTCCATCGCTGTGAACAACTCTTGCCTTTACACTGGTATTTGTATCAATACTTTGTTTGTCCAAAGTAATAGTAGCACTTGGTGAAATATTGTCTAATACCGTAATACTAGCTTCTTTTCCATAGTTAAATCCATCTGTTAAATGTGCAAATACTACATTTCCATGTTTTAATCCTGTCACCTTAGTACCTGGAGTCCAATTACCTTCTGTAATAGATCCCACTTGCCATTCTATTGTTAAGTTCGTGTTAGTACTTAAAGTAACAGTTGCACTTTCATTACTCCATGATACACTTGCAGTAATGCTTCCTGTTTCTAATCCATCTGTAGCATCATCTACTTTTGCAGTTTTAATTCCCTCTATTGTAGCTGACCCTTCATTATTCATTTTATCTTTTACTGCAACTTTAATATCATAACTTGTATCTTGGGTTAAATTTTGGAATGTATATGTATTAGTTCCTTGATAGCTTGGTTCTTCTGGGTATAATGGTTCTTCCGATTTTTTAATATAATAGTAATAAGTTGGATTTTCGTCCATACCGCTTTCTAAATCTTTACTTGTTACACTAACGCTAATACTTTTTGTATCTATATTACCTTTTGTAATTGTTACTTCTGGTGGTGTCTTTTCTATAATGGTAATACTAGCTTCATCACTTAAATTAAACCCATCTGTAAGAACTGGATATACTGTTTCACCAGGTTTTAGACCTGAAATTGGTCCTGTATAGTCTATCCATGTTCCTGTTATTCCTCCTATTTGGTATTGAATTTGATATTCTGTTTCTGTTGTTTCTAATTCAATAGTTGCCAAACCATCTTTCCAAATTGTTTCTCCTTTCTGTCTTATAGTACCATTTGGTAACTCACCAGTTAACACATTTGTATCAAATACAGTTTTCCCATTTTTATTCTCTGCAATGATTTGAATATTATATATTTTATTAGTTAATACTTGTGGAATAGTAACAGTTGTTTCTGTAGTTTGTTTATATTTTATATATTCTTCTTCATCTTCTAATTTATATAAATAGGTTAATTTTCCATCATATAATCTTGCCACATCTACTTTAATGGTAATACTATTTGTTGTTGTAGAGGTTTCTACTTTTCTAATTTTTGGTACTGCTTTGTTTTTATCTGTAATATCACCAATTGTAATGTTGTCATCATCGTCTATCCAAACCTCTACTAAATATCCTTCTGTTGTATCTAATTCATATAGTCCTTCTTCTATCTTTGTTACATCTGTTTTTGGATCTCTAATAATGTTATTATCTACTAGTCTATTCCAAAAGTCATCTAAAGTAATATTTGGTGGATCTATAAAGTTATCTGTTACCCACCCTACTTTAATTACTTCTATTCTATCTCTTAATACCGCTATCTCGTGTTCTATTTTTGCTTGATTTGTTATATCAAAAATCCCAGTATCTGTTAATAACAAACTTATCGTTATGCTAGCTAGTATGAGTAGAATCACAATAGTAACTACTAATGCCAGTAAAGTAATACCTTGACATGATTGATTAACAACATAATTTTTCAAACTATTTTTTTCTTGTGTACTTTTCATTTTTCTATTTCCCTTCTATTTTCTTTACAAAACCATTTTACCATATGTTGTTTTTTATTGCAAGGTTTTTGAGAAATTTATAGAAGTAATTAGTATAAAAAGTAAAATAAGATTAAATTTCGAGATTTATTCTCTGCTTTTTAATCTTTTTACATAATTGATAAATATATTATGATAATTTAGTTCGTCTTTCTATTGCAACCAATTGGTAATATTGTCCCATAATTTTTCATACCAAGTTTTTTCTTCTGTGATTACTACTTGTTCACTTGCAGGTTCTACATAATCTTTTTTAGGAAGATTTACATATACTTTTTGTGATTCATCTAGTTTTTTCATTCCGAGCATACTAGATGCGGATTTTTCAATATTACTTAAGTTTAAGCTATTTTGAATATTAATTTCTAATTGTGCATTTTCTTTTTGTAAACTGCCTAATTGTTTTTTCAAATCTTCTGTTTCATTAAAGCTAGCTGTAATAAGAGAATTACGATAACTTATGGCAAATAAAATAGTAAAACCTATTAAAACATATAACACTGCTTTAACATTTGGTTTGATATGCTTTTTTTCTTGAACCTTCTGTTTTTTTTGTTTTAAAGTAGATGACTTCTTTTTTGCATAAGGATTTTTTTTAGGTTCGTATTCTGGTTTTAATTTTCTAGGACTAGTTTCATATTGATATTTCATCGGTTGATATGCCACAAGTTTTCACCTCTCTTTCCTTTGTTTTTTGCCTATCTCTTTAGTTAATTTTTGTTTCTTTTGATTTATTATTCTTTTTTATTTCTTTTTAGCTTCTTATTTTTTACTTGCTTTATTTTTATCTTTTATTATTTTCTTTCTTTTCTCTTCTTTCAAAAATTCTTAGTTTTGCACTTTTAGATCTTGTATTTCTTTCTTGCTCTTCTGGAGTTGCAACAATTGGCTTTTTGTTAATTATTTTTCCCCAAGATTCATTACCACAAACACAATATGGTAAGTCACTTGGACAAGTACATTTTCCTTCTAAATCTACCATAGCATTTTTTACTGCTCTATCTTCTAAAGAATGAAAAGTAAGTACTACAAGCCTTCCTTGTTCTTTTAAGCAATGTACACATTGTACAATGGTTTGATATAATGGTTTAATTTCGTTATTTACTTCAATTCGGATTGCTTGAAAAGATCGTTTTGCTGGATGTCCTCCAGTTTGTTTTGCTTTTGGTATAGAATTTTCTATAATTTCTACTAATTGTTTTGTAGTAGTAATTTCCTGATTAATACGTGCTTTACAGATATTTTTTGCTATCTGCCTGCTAAATTTTTCTTCTCCATATTCCCAAAGAATTTTACTAAGTTCTTCTTCTGAATAGGTATTCACAACATCCTTCGCGGTAATTCCTTTAGAAGTATTCATTCTCATATCTAATAGACTATCACCTAAGTAACTAAAACCTCTTGCTCTTTCGTCTAATTGATAAGAAGAGACTCCTAAATCTAGCAAAATACCATCTACTTTTTGGATTTCTTGCTGTTCTAAAATAGTTTGTATATCATCATGGTTACCATGAATATAGGTTACGTTTTGATAATTGGCTAATTTTTTGGAAGCTGCTTTTAATGCTTCTTGATCTTTGTCGATTCCTATTAATCTACCTGTTTCGTCTAATCTTTTTACAATTTCTAAACTATGTCCTGCTCCACCTAAAGTGCCATCTACATAAATTCCGCTTGGTTTAATTGCTAAACCTTCTATACACTCTTTTAATAAAACAGGTTCATGTTTAAATTCCATTGTTTTTCCTTTCTTCCAAACTTAAAAATGCTTTATGATAGCACAAGCAGTTGGTATGTTTTTTATACCAACTGTACGTGCTTACTTTTTCAATTTTTTTCTTTTGTATTCTTCATTTTTCTTTTGTTTCTTTCTTTTTTAATCTTTGGTAGGGTAAGGAAAATTTTTATCAAATGAAATTTTCTTTTGTAAATTTATGTGTTCTACCTTAGTAATTATAAAATCTTTTTTTCTTTGGAAATTAAAATCTTTTGTAAGACTTTGTTTCCTTTTTCTTTGGTACTGCTAAAATTCTAGCATTTTTCTTTTGTAATGTTTTTGACTTTTTAGAAAACCTTTTTTAGGATTCTTTTTATCTTTTGTATTTTTTTATCTTTCGTATAAATTTGAAGCATTTTATCTTTCGTAAAAATTTGAATAACTTTATCCTTTGTAAAATTTAAGATTTTATCTTTTGTAAAAAACTAATAAATTTTTTCTTTTGTAAATTTTTTATTTTTCTTTTGTTATTTTAAATTTTATCTTTAGTATGTTTATATAAACTTTTGCAAGTTATATACCAAGCATTGTCATATTTTCTGCAATGGCATCTGCTGAAATATTTTCGTCACTATTGTAAGCTTTCCATTTTTCTTTGTTCCAAATTTCAATTCTAGTACCAACTCCAATAATAACAGCATCTTTTTCTAAATTTGCATATTCTCTTAAGTTTGCTACTATTAAAAATCTACCTTGCTTGTCCATTTCACATTCTGTGGCACCAGATAGGAAAAATCTTACAAAATCTCTGGCATTTTTGTTAGTAAGTGGAAGTGTTTTTAATTTTTCTTCAAAGTTAGCCCATTCTGTTTGAGAAAAGCCAAATAAGCAACCATCTAAGCCTTTGGTAATAATAAATGTTTCACCCATGTCTTCTCTGATTTTAGCAGGTAAGATTAATCTTCCCTTTGTATCTAGAGAATGCTCATATTCACCTATTAACACTTTTTCTCACCTCGCTAACATTTTGTTCCACTTTTCACCACTTCTCTCCACTTCAATTAGATTGTAATACAACTTATTGGAAATAGCAAGTACTTTTCTAAAATTTTTTTAATTTTTTTTACTTTTATAATGAGTTGTTTTCAAAATTTTGATCATGCTTTTGCCACCTATTTTAATTTCTCGTTGCATTTGCTTATAAATTTTCTTATTTTTCATAGTTTTCCTCCTTTTTTATCACATTTTATTGATAATTTTGCCCAGAGTATTTTAAACTCCTCTGAATTATTTTTATTATATATTTTATATTTTTAAGGTCAAAAAAACTCATTTTCGACACGTGAAAACGAGTTTTTGTTAAGTATTATCATTGTTAAGTTCTCTTAAAATTTTCTTTCTTAGTTGATTCCAATTTTCACCAGAAATAAATTGAATAGATATGTTAGAAAGTAACTGGTTTTGATAAGCATACTGATTCCATTGTTTCGTAGCAGGAAATTTTTTATTCTGTTTTGTTACTTCTTTTAATTGTTGATAACTCTTCTGATAAATTTGATAAAAAAACTGATCCTTAGTATAAAATCTTTGCTTCAAGAAAGCAGAAGAATCTTTATTCCTTTGATAAAGAAGAATCCATTCATGAATTTGTGCATTTAGTTTTCTAGTTTCTATAGAGCTTAGTCCATATCTTGTTACAGCTTGATGTAATTTTTTTCTTATTTTCTCTATTTGCTTTTCCAATTTTTTATTAGGATGTTTAATACTATGTTTTAACTCTTCCCAATTCATTACATCTTCATGTGCTTGTAATGTAAAAGAACTAAGTAAACATTTTTGTCTTGCAAAAGCATCCCATTGTTCTTCTGTTAATTCGTTATTTTCTTTTAATTTTTCTTTTAAAATTTTTACACTAATTTGGTATTTGTTCATACTGTAAATTGTAACATAGGGCTAGAAAAAAATAAATTAATTTATAAATTTTCTGTTATTTGTGTCAAACTTATAGTATAATATAGTTGTCCCTTCACAATTAGTGAACTTTAAGGAGGTATTACTTTATGGATTGGAAGGAAGTAGAGAAGAAACTAATGGAAGAGTGCATGACAGAGGACTATAAAAACAGTTGGGTGCTTCGTGGGGCCTATTTGAGAGGGGCCTATGATTTGTTCCTGCTACTCCAAAGAATTTATGGTGACGACCATAAATAACCGAATACCTCAAATTAGCCAGTATTGTTACTGGCTAATTTTTTGAAAACGTTTATTTACTTCATTCCAATTTACAATATTCCAAAAAGCATTCACATATTCTGGTCTTTTGGTTTGATATTGTAAATAATAAGAATGTTCCCACATATCTAATACAAAAAGTGGAATACATCCCCATAAAGTTAAATTTTGATGTTTTTCACATTGAAGAATTTCTAACTTTTGAAATCTTGGTTCCCAAACTAACAAACACCAGCCTGATGCTTCTACATTAATAGCCGCTTCTGTAAATTGCATTTTAAAAACATCATAACTTCCAAAATCTTTTTGTATTTGTTTCATTAGTTCTATTGAAGGAGAAGTTGGAATAGGTGGTCCCATGTTTTTAAAAAATAATTCATGTAGGATGACTCCTGAACCAAAGAAACCTAAATTTTTTTCTAAACATTTTATATTAGAAAAATCTTTCTTTTCTCTTGCCTGTTTTAATTGTTCTTGTACTTTGTTAGTATTATCCACATATCCTTTGTATAACACTTTATAGTGTAATTCTAAAGTTTGTTTATCATAATAGGGTTCTAAGCTATTCATAGGATATGGTAATTCTATCATAGTAACCATTATTTTTCCCTCCTAAGTTCTATAATATTGAATGTTATCCCCAATTTTGTATTTTATTCTTATTTACTTTTTTAGTATATGCTGAAAAAATTCTAATATACCTAGAAATAAATTGTTTTTATTTTTATGTAATAATTTAAATTTAAGCTTAATTTTACACAGAAAATATCTTCACTTGTCCAATAAAAAATAGTATTCTATTTTTTAGAATACTATTTCTTGTCTTCATTTTTTTCTAAACATTCTTCTATAATATTTTCTAATTTTCTGGTATCAACAATGGATTCTATGCTAGCATCTAAGGTTTGTTTTGGTGGTACCTTTTTTAAATTTAATAAATAACCATTCTTTAAAGCAAGTTGCCTAATAAATTCTCTATTGGTTCTGCCATTCCCTTCACGGAAAGGATGGAGTACATTTAATTCTGATAAATAATAGGCTAATTTAATAGCTAATTGTTGTTTTGATAAATTTTCTAAATAATTTTCCTTTTTTAATTGTTCTAATAATCTATCTAATTCTGGTTCAATATATTCAAAGCTAGCAAATCGAAAAGCTCCTTTTCCAATATTTTCATCTCTTAACTTTCCTGCAAAAGGATAAATATCTTCAAATAAGTAGTGGTGAATTGCTAAAAGATGTGCTTTATCAAAATTTCCTGTAATTCCTTGAAAACGAAGCCCTAATAATTTTGCAGCAGTAATTCTTGCTTCATAATAAGTTAAATCTTTATTGTTTTGAATATTTAATTTGTTAATTAGTACATTACTATTTGGATAACAATATTTAGAATTTCTGTTTTCATATGTTTCTTTCATTACTATCACCTATTTTTTAGAGTTTTTAATACTCAATTGGTTTCTCTATAATCATTTGAATTAATGTTGGCATTTCTACTTGTTCATTTGCAAACATTTTAAACATTTCTACATCATTTTGATTAATATTCATTCCTTCAATTGCTAAATCGTTTTTGATATTTTCTATATTAAAATTAAACATTTCTTCATTAAACATTTTTTTATCCTCCAAAATTGGATTTGGTGGTTTCTTAACCCCACAATATTATTATACCACAAAATAGCGAAAAAGTACAGTATTTGGCTGCATTTTCCGCTATTTTTTCATTGTTTTTTCTTTGCTTCTTGGTTGCTTTTTGGACTATATTTTATTCTATCTAGCTTATTAATAAATTTATTTTTGTAAAAAATATTTACTAGTAGTTTCTAGAGCATCGAAGCCTACTTGTCTGTATACTTCATAAGCTACTATTGCTACAGAATTAGATAGGTTTAAAGAACGCAAATGTTCTCTCATAGGAATACGAATTGTATTTTTAATATATTTTTGCAATAAATCTTCTGGCAATCCTTTTGTTTCTTTACCAAAGAGTAAGAAAATTTCTTCAGAACTTGTATAATTTACATCTGCATAGCACTTTTGCCCTTTGGTAGTAGAAAAATACATGCTATGTTCTTCTGGTTTATACTTTTCTAAAAAGTCTGCTAAAGATTCATGAATTTCAATTTCTAGTTTGTCCCAATAATCTAAACCTGCTCTTTTCAAATATTTATCTGTAATTTCAAAACCTAATGGCTTTACTAAGTGAAGCTTAGCTCCGATAGCTGCACAAGTTCTTGCTATGTTTCCCGTATTTTGTGGAATTTCTGGTTCTACCATTACAATATTTAATTTCATTTTAATCGCCTCGTCCAAAATTATATCCTGTTTTTAGTATTTTGTAAAGTAAGGAATTATATTGTTAAGGTATATGGATCACCACTGGTTCCACTTCCTCCATTAATTTTTACATTATCTTTTAGAGTAAAGACTGGGCAAATTCCCATAGTTTCACTTTTTGAGTAATCAGAAATGCTAGAACCAAAAATACATATTTCATTGACAGTGTATTTACTACTACTTGTACCAACAGAACTAATGTAAAAGGTAATACGTCCAGAGTCTTCACTATATGCGACATAACGGCTCGCTAACCAAACATTTCTACAACTTCTATTATAAGATTTTATTTTTTCCAAATCTGATATATAATTTTCGTCACCATCTCGTAGTTTTCCATTGTATTCTGAAAAATCAAAGTTTTTATCACGATAGTAACCTGATTGAGCAGCTGGATTAATAGGGTTACTTCCTAAGCACCTTGCTGAACTAGCATAGTCTGTATTCAAATACTCTCTGGCTTTGGTATTTAAAGTATCAATAGCTTTATTATAGTCTTTAACACTAGCTTGTACGTCATCTTCCACTCCTATTGTTACAGAATCCACTCCACTCTCTGTAACAATTTGTGTACCATATCCTGAAGTAGAATCATAAATGACAATACACTTTCTTGGTATTCCGCTTTTATCTACATATTGTACATATTGTCCTTCTTTTAAAGTATCTTTAACTGTAGGAAGAGGCTTATTTACTGTAATATTACAGGTAGCAGTTAAATTTGATCCGTCTGTTGTTTTAACAGTTATTACTGCATTTCCTGCTTGAACTGCATAAATTGTACCATTCTCTACTGTAGCCACAGCTGTATTATTACTTTCCCAAGAAAGAGTCTTATTAGTTGCATTTTCAGGTAATATTTGTGCTGTCAATGTACTAGATTGTCCTTCTTCTAGAATTAACTCTGTATGGTCTAATGTTAATTGAGTAATTAATTGATTTATTGTAATAGGGTTTGAAATAGTTTCTATTTTGTTTCCGGCTTTATCCTGTGTGAGTACATGTAAATAATAAGTCCCTGGTGTAGTTACACTTAGTATGATTGGTTGACTATCACTAAATGTATTTGAATAACTATCTTCTTCTGTTCCTATTGGATTTTGATCTGTGTTATATATCCACTTACATTTTGTAAGTTCTACTCCACTTTCATTGTCTATATGTGTTACAGTTGCAGTGATATTTCCCGTTGTTGTGGTACTTGTTTCACTTAATTCTATTTGTGCATTTTGTGGATTTATTTGGTCTAAAATATCTATACTACTATATCCACTTTGGTTAGTTCCATCTGTTGTAACAGCATACACTGTTTGACCATGATTTAATCCTGTGATTGGTCCTTTATAATCTAACCATTCTCCCTCTGTACCACCTATCTGGTATTGTATGGTTACTCCTGTTTCTTTTGTTTCTAATTCTATTGTTGCTGTTCCATTATTCCATGCAGTTTCTCCTTTTTGGGTAACTGTTCCAGTTAATTCTCCTGTTGTTACATTGATTACTTTTTCTGAAGTTCCATTTTCATCTTTTACTACTACTTTTATATTATACACTTTTTGTTGTTCCAAACCTGTAAAATCTGCTGTTAACTCTTTTACTCCTTCTTTTAAGGTTTGATAACTGCTATCTGGTT